>NZ_JCABYM010000081.1:27126-302439 GCF_059499385.1 Limnoglobus sp.
GGCGTGAGCCGCCGGGTGAGGGACGCTCACCCGGCGGCTCACGCCGCTCGGCTCGCCGATTGAATACGAACGACTACTTCACCCGGTTCTGGAAGCGCTTTAAGAACTCGTCGCGGAACTTCGACCGGCGGTCCATCCGGTCCTTGCGGTCCCACACGTCCGCGTCGGCGTCGAGGTGGCCGCGCACGTCGTAGGCGTCGGCCGGTTGGTCGCCGACGCCCAGCAGCGTGAACGCCAGTCCGGCCGCGGGTTCGCCGTTGACCTGCCGCTTGAACGCGGCCCGGCGGATCAGCTTCGTCTCCGGGTCGAGGTCGATGGCGATCTCGCGGAACCGCGGGTTGCGGTTCAAGAAGCTCGGCCGGATCGTCGCCTCAATTCGGATCAACTCGCCGGGCCGGCCCTTGTCCTTGCGGTACATCGTGAACTGCTCGAGCACGTCGCCGAGCGTCTGCACAGCCCGCAGGCTGACGAGTTCGCACAGCCGCGCGAGCGGCTCGCCGATCTCGGTCGGCTCGTAGACCAGCCCGCGCTTCCTGGACAGGGCGAACCAGATGCGGCCGCCCGCGTCCTGCCCCATGATGAACGGCTGCCCCTCGGCCTGGGCTTCCACCCAGAACTGCTCGCCGCGGGTCCAGACCTTGAACCGCTTCGCCACGGCCGGGATTTGCAGCTTCCGCAGGATCGGGGCGTCCCACTCGGTGACGAGTTCGTAATGTCGGTCGGCGGGGACGGCGTGCGCGGCCTTCGCCTCTTCCACCAACTGCTCGGCGGCCGCGAGCTGCGGGGCGGCGGTCGGGTTGAAGAACAGAACGCCGCCGACCCCGGCGGCGACGGCCGCCCCGGTCCCGACGCCGGCCGCCCACCTCAGCCACGCCCGGCGGGTGACCGGGTGCTTCCCCTTCACCCGCTCCAGCATGGCGCGGGCGTCCACCCGTGCGGCCTCGCGGTCGAGGTGCGAGCGGATCGCGTCGTCGAGGGGGTCGTTGGGTCGGGTCATGTCACCGCCTCCCCGCCGAGGAACGGCGCGAGGAACTCCGCGAGGGCCTGCCGGGCGCGGTGGACGAGTACCCCGGCGTTCGTCGGCGTCACCGAGAGAATCTCCGCGATTTCCTGCTGCGAGTGGCCGAGGGCCTTCAATTGAATCGCGGCCCGCTGCTGCGGCGGCAGCTTCCGCAGCCCGACCGCGAGGCTGTCGGCCAGCTCTCGGTGTTCCGCGTGCAGTTCCGGCAGCACCGCCCGCGGGTCGGCGGGGTCGTCCGCGACTTCCCCGTCGTCACCGGTTCGGGTGAATCGGAAGAACGTCCGGCCGCGAACCTTGAGGTTGATGCAGGCGTTCGAGATCGAAGTCAACAGCAGCTTCAACCCGTCCCGCGGCAGGTCGTACACGTCCGCCTTCGCGAGCAGGCGGCAGTAGCAGTCCTGCACCACGTCCTCGGCCTTGTCCGGGTCGCGGAGGAGCGAACGGGCGTAGGCCACGGCCCGCGGGGCCGTGTCCAGAACCCACCGATCCAGCGCGTCACTCACGGCCGCCGCACTCGCGATAAGGAGGAAACACCGGACCCGCAAAGATATTACATACTCGACGGCGCGAAGCGGGGTTTCGCGGCGGCCGCCCGTAAAATGCCCCCAAAGGAGCCATCATGCCCCGCGACCTGATCCTCGGCACGGCCGGGCACATCGACCACGGAAAGACCTCGCTCGTCAAGGCCCTCACCGGCGTCGATTGCGACCGCCTGCCGGAGGAGAAGCAGCGGGGCATCACCATCGACATCGGGTTCGCCAACCTCGACCTCGGCGACTTCCGCCTCGGCATCGTGGACGTGCCGGGGCACGAGCGGTTCGTCAAGAACATGCTCGCCGGGGCCACCGGCATCGACCTCGCCCTGCTCATCGTCGCGGCCGACGACTCCGTCATGCCGCAGACCCGCGAGCACCTCGAAATCCTCCGGCTCCTCGGCCTCCAGCAGGGCGTCATCGCGCTCACGAAGGCCGACCTCGTGGACGAGACGACGCGGGAGGTCGTCGCCCTCGAAATCCGCGAGCTAGTCAAAGGCTCCTTTCTGCAAGACGCGCCGATCATCCCCACGTCCGCCTTCTCCGGGCTGGGGATCGAAGACCTGAAGGCCGCGATTCGGGACGCCGGGCAGAAACTTTCCTCCCGCGACGCGGCCGAGTGGTTCCGGCTGGCCATCGACCGGTCGTTCGTCGTCCAGGGGCACGGCACGGTCGCCACCGGGTCGGTCACGTCCGGCGCGGTCCGCGTCGGCGACGAGTTGGACTGGCACAAGGGGGACGGCACGACGGAAGCCGTGCGGGTGCGGTCGTTGAACAACCACGGGCAGCCGGTCGAGGAGGTCCGCCGCGGGCAGCGGGCGGCGATCAACCTCGCCGGCGTGCCGCACGAGGCCGTCCGCCGCGGCCAAGAACTCGCGCGGCCCGGCTACCTGCGGCCGAGTAAGGTGGTCACCGTCCGGCTGCACACGCTCGCGGACCAGCGGCGGCCGATCAAGCACCGGCTGCCGGTCCGGCTGCACGTCGGCACGGCCGAGGTGATGGCGACCGTGTCCGTCCTCGACGCCGACGCCGTCGAGCCGGGGAAGTGGGCGATCGCGCAGCTGTTCCTGGACGAACCGGTCACGGCCGTGTGGGGCCAGCCGTTCGTGGTCCGGGATTCGTCCGCGGAACACACTCTGGGCGGCGGGCAAGTGCTGCAACCGGTCGCTGTGAAGCTCCGGCGGCGGCACCTCGAATCGCTCGAACGGATCGAGCAACTGTGGGCCGCCGACCCGTTCCCGCGGGCCGTCTCCGCGGCGTGGTTCGCCGGGTTCCACGGCCTTCAACCGAACGACCTCGTCCGCGCCGCCGGCGTCCCCCCGGACCAGTCGGACGCGCTCCTTCAACAAGCCATCGCGGACAAGAAGCTGGTCGAGTTGACGCTGCCGCCGAATCGGAAGGTCTACCTGCACGCCGACCGGTTGGCGGAACTCGGCGAGCGGATTCAGGACACGCTGGCGGTGCTGCACGAGTCGTTCCCGTTGATGACGAACCACGACCGGCAGAAGACGCTCGCCCGGCTGGAGTACGTCGGTGACGAGGCGCTGCTCCAGGTCGTCGTGGACCGGCTCCTCAAGGCGAAGCAGCTCGTCGGCGACGGGAAGCGGATCGCGCGAGCGGACTTCAAGCCGAAGCTGAGCGCGAACCAGCGGAAGCTGAAGGACAAGATCGTGGACGAGCACAAGAAGGCCGGGTTCGCGCCGCCGGAGCCGGCGAGCTTCGCGAACCAGGCGGCCGGGAACGCGGCGGCTTTGAAGGACATCTTCGAGGTCGCCGCGGCCGAGGGGTTCCTCGTCAAAGTCACGGACGAGATTTTCCTGCACGCCGACTTCGAGGCGGAGATGCGGCGGAAGGTCGAGGAGCGGCTGAAGTCGTCGCCGGGGGCGACGGTGGCGGAAATCCGCGACCTGCTCGGCACGACGCGGAAGTACGCCGTGCCCCTGTGCGAGTACCTGGACCAGGCCGGCGTGACGAAGCGCGAGGGCGACGTGCGGGTGCCGGCCGCGCCGCCGAAATGAAACGACCCGGTCCGTTCGGGCCGGGTCGCATTGGTCGCTTCGTGTTAGTAGCCGCCACCGCCGTAACCACCGCCGCCACCACCGTAGCCGCCACCGCGGCGACCGCCGCCGCCACCGCCGCCGTAGCCACCGCCGCCGCCGCCGCGACGACCACCGCCGCCATAACCGCCACCGCCGCCCCCGCCACCGCCGTAGCCGCCGCCGCCGCGCGGCCGGTCCTCGCGGGGCTTGGCCTCGTTGACCGTCATTCGACGGCCCTGGAACTCGGCCCCGTTGAGCGCCTGGATCGCCGCCTCGTGGCCGTCGCTCATCTCGACGAACGCGAAGCCCCGCGACCGGCCGGTCTCCCGGTCCATGATGATTTGAGCCTTCGCCACCGTCCCGTACTGGCCGAACGCCTGGACGAGGTCCTCGTTCGTCGTGGAGAACGGCAGGTTGCCGACGTACAGATTCACCGCCATGACATTACCCTTCCGAGGAGGTCGGACCGCGGTCCGCCTCAAGAATCGCCGACGCGACCGCCAGAAAGGACGGTCGGGACAAGGATCGAACGCGGTGCGAAGGCGCACCCACGGTGCTCGTGGAGATTGAAACCAGACTCGGATTCGTTCGTCGCACGGAAATCGCCGAGGGGTCTACCAGCTAGACGAGTACGGAACACTCAGAAGGGAAATCATCGGAGCGGATCCGCCAACGAGAAGCCAGAACGGAAACTTAGCAACCGGTTCGTCCTGATCCTGCCGACCGGGGCCACCCCGTTCGGTAAATGGAGTATAACCGCGAAGGGGGAAAAAGATAGCGGAAAATGTCAGCCGCCGGCGGATTTCACTTGCCCCTCGGCCGTGAACGTTAACCGGCCGGTTTTCCAGGTCATTTTGCCCGGCGGTTCCCTGTGAAACACCCGCAGCATGGCGGCGGCGAGGTTGAAATTCGCGAGCGCCCGCAGCCCGATGTACGAGGTCGTAAGCCGCGGGTTGATCTCGATCGCGTAGTCCCCGGCGTCGCCGAGTACGAAATCGACGCCGACGTAACCGGCCAGGCCCGGCACGCACCCGACGGCCTTCCGGCCGAGCGTAACGGCCCGCTCCGCGAGGTCGGCCGGGATCGGCAACTCCCCGCCGAGGTAGTGGAACCGGCCGTCGTCGCTGAGTCGTTGGAACGCCGGGACGAGAGGGATGGTCTGCTTCGGCCCGATGAGGAAGGCGACGCTCGCGGGTCGGCCTTCGACGAAATCTTGCGCGATGAAGTTTCCCGGACGTTCGACGCCGTTTCCCTCACGAACCAAGAACGTGGCCCACGACCCGGCCCCGTCCCGCGGCTTCACGACGACCGGCCGCCGGGCCGCGGGCCATTCCTTCGCCGACGCGGTGAACGGCGTCGGAACGCCGTGCCGCTGCCAGTGCCGGAAGAGCGCGAGCTTGTCCCCGGTCAGCGCGAGGGCTTCGGCGGACGACGCGACGACCTCGTGCTTTCGACGGAACGCCGCGACCTGCTCTTCAAGAATACGATCCGTTTCCGGCGCGATCACGATGGCGACTTCGGCGTCCTCGTCCGTCACCGTCACGCCGGGGATGAGGCGCAAGTCCGCGACGAGCGCGTCCCGCATCGCGCGGCCCTCGCGGTACATCGAGCCGCCGTCGTCCGGGCCGGTCGCCGTGAGGTGCTCGTAGACGCGGACCCACATCACGCCGCGGCCTTCGTCGCCAGGTCCAGGAGGTGCTTCGTCGCGGCCGTCGGGCCGTCCTTCGCGCCGAACACGGCCGTGCCGGCCACGAACACCGTCGCCCCGGCCGCGGACGCTTCCGAGATCGTCTTCGCGTCGATGCCGCCGTCCACTTCCAGCTCGCAACTCGGGTTCAGCTCGTTGATCCACTTCCGCACTTGCCTGATGCGGCCGGTGCTCTCCGGGATGTACGCCTGCCCGCCGAAGCCGGGGAACACGGTCATGCACAGCGCGAGGTCGATGTCCGGGATGTACCGCTCCAGCTTCGTGAGCGCGAAGTCCGGGTTGAACGCGAGGCCGACCTTCTTGTTGAACGAGCGGACGTGCTGTATCAGTTCCGTCGGGTCGGGCTCGACTTCGAGGTGGAAGATGAACGAGTCGGCCCCGGCCTTGATGAACCCGTCGAGGAACTTCGCCGGCTCCTCCACCATGAGGTGGACTTCGAGCGGCATCGCCGTGACCGGCCGGAGGCCCTTGCAGACGATCGCGCCCATGCTGAGGTTCGGGACGAAGTGGCCGTCCATGACATCGACGTGGACGCGGTCGGCCCCGCCGGCCTCGGTCAGTTTGACGAGTTCGCCGAGCCGGGAAAAGTCGGCGGCCAGAATCGAAGGCGCGATCGCGGGCATCCGGAAACTCCTCGGGTGCGAGAGGAGTGTCAGGATATGGAGGGGGTTCCCCAAAGCCCACGCACGATCGTGCGTGGGCTTTCGCCCAAAACTACTCCCCAGTGTTCAGGAACACTTCCATCTGCTGCCCGACGAACAGGTTCTGCTCCGTCGTTTCCAGTCGGTAAATGACCTGAAGCACCCGCGTGTCCACCCGCTCCGTGTTCGAGCCGGTCAGCGACCGCTTCGGAATCACATACGGTTCGACCCGCACGAACGTGATCGGGAACTTCACGCCGGGGTTGCCCCGCGGCTGCGCGAAGCCGGGCAGGTTTTTGCGGAACCGGCCGATGTCGTTCTCGTCGATGTCCACCCGGACGTGCAACTGGCCGACGTGGCCGAGCACGATGAGCGGTTGCCCCTGCACCGTCGCCACGAACTCGCCGGGGCGGACGTTCACCTGGAGGACCTTGAACTCCGTCCCGTCCGAGGCCAAACTCGCGGCGTCCCACTTCAGCCGTGGGGCCTTAACTGTCAACCGGCCGAGTTCCGTCGCCGTCTGTTCGACCTGGGCCTGGGCCTGCGTCACCGCGGAAATCGCGACGAGCTTGTCGAACTTCCACGACCCGGCTTCCGACAGCGCGAGGTCGGCCTTCGCCCGTTCGAGTTGCGCCTTCGCCACGGCCACGCCGGCCTCCCGCCGGGTGAGTTCGTCCTCCGACGCCGCCGACCCCAGCCGGCGGAGGCGGTCGAGTTGCTTCGTCTGGTCCTCGACGCCGGCTTGCATCTCGTTGACCCGCGCCCGCAGCGGCGGCAACTCCTCCGGCCGCGGGGCGTTATTCAGCTTCTCCAGCGCCGCCCGCGCATTTTCGAGGAACGCCTTCTTCACGACCAACTCGGCGTTCAACTGCCGGTCGTCGAGGCGGAACAGCGGCATCCCCGGCCGGACCATGTCGCCGACCCGGACGTGGACCTGCTCGACGATGCCGGGCAGGTGCGTGCCGATGGAGATGTTCTCCGTCTCCGGCTCGATGATGCCGGACCCGGCGAGTTGCTTCGCGAACGGCGACTTCGCCGGCTCGACCGGCGGCACGGCCGGCGGCGACTTCTGCTGCGCCGCCGTCATCTGCCTGACGGCGAACGCGAACGCGACGACGCCGATCAACGGAAGTAAGTACCGCGTGAGCATGACTGTCTCCCTGATTCGTGCGGTCGTTAGCCGCCCCTGGGACCGCGGGCGTCCCGCCCGCCACGGCCCCAGCCGCCTCAGACCGGTCTCCGTAGCCCCGAAGGTGGGCGGGCGGGACGCCCGCGGTCCCAGGCTCGATCCACTGTCACTCGTGCGGCCGCTGGCCCTTGCCGAGGACCTCGACCACGCGGCCGTCGGCCATCGACACGATCCGGTCGCCGAAGTCGTACACCCGGCTGTCGTGCGTCACCACGACGACGGCCCGGTCCTTCTGCACGGCGACCTGTTTAATCAGCCCCATGACCGTCCGCCCGGACGCGGCGTCGAGGGCCGCCGTCGGCTCGTCGCAGACGAGCAGCCGCGGCTCGTGGACGAGCGCCCGCGCGATCGCCACCCGCTGCTGCTGCCCGCCGGAGAGCTGCGACGGGTAGCCCTTCAACCGCGAACCCAGGCCGAGCGAGGTGAGCAACTCCGCCGCCTTCGCGATCGCCTTCGTCCGGCTCCACCCCGCGATCAAGAGTGGAACGCAAGCGTTCTCCACGGCCGTGAGCGCCGGCAGCAGGTTGTACTGCTGGAACACGAACCCGATGTTCTGCCCACGGAACCGCACCTTGCGGTTGCCGCCCATCGTCGTGAGGTTCTGGCCGAGGACGGTGACCTCGCCCTCGGACGCGTCGAGCAGGCCGGCGGCGATGGAGATGAGCGTCGTCTTGCCGCACCCGGACGGGCCGACGAGCAGCACCATCTCGCCGTAGGGCAGGGAGAGCGTGATGTCGTCGAGCGCCGTCACCCGCGTATCGCCGGTCCCGAAGAACTTCGAGACTTTGTCGAACGCGATCGCCGCGTTCGCGGGTCTGGGGTCTGGGGTCTGGGGTCTGGCAGAAGACTCCTTCTGCTCGATCAGTTCGGCGTTCATGTGGAAATCCCCCGGCATCTTTCTTCCAGACCACAGACCCCAGACCCCGCTTACCGGAACACCACGCCCGCTTCCAGGAACAGCACCCGCTTCATGCTCAGCAAGCTCGCCGCCAGGGCGATGACGAGTACCGCCCCGCCCGCGATCGCCATGATCTGCCAGCCGAAGTAGAACGCCGGCGGCGTGGACGTGACGGCCCGCTCGAACACGTACCCGAACAACGCCGCCCCGCCGATGCCGAGGCCGAACCCGATGACCGCCACGATCAGGGCTTGCAGCAGGATCATCCCGACGAGGCGGAAGTTGCTCACGCCCATCGCCTTGAGCGCGCCCCACTGCTTGATGTTTTCGAGCGTGAACAGGTAGAACGTCTGCCCGGCGATGGCGCACCCGACCACGAACCCGAGCAGCACGGTGATGCCGAAGTTGATCGGAATGCCGGTCCGCTCCATGTAGTACTGGATCGTCACCCAGAAGAACTGGTCGTTCGTCAGCGCCCGCAAGCCCGTTCCCTCGGTGATCGCCGCGCACACCTGCTCCGGCGGCAGGCCGTCGTTCCCCTTCGCCAGGATGAACGTGAGCGTCTTCCGCTCCTGCGGCAGGAACTGCACCGCCTGCGAGTACGTGCCGTACAGGATCGGGAACGTCTGGAACGTCGGGTTGCACTTGCACATGCCGACGATGACGGCCCGCTTGTCGTTCATCTCCAGCGTCCGGCCGACCTCGAACGGCTCCTTGCCGAACAGGTACCGCCAGCCGAACTCGTCGATGAACACGGCGTTCGGCTGCCGCAGGTCGCCGAGGTCGCCGTGAATGATCCGGTCCGGCCGCGGCGCGCCGACGAGGGTGGCGTCGTCCAAGCCGATCAGGATCATCTGCTGGAAGTTGCCGTCGGACAGGCGGGCGCGGGCGATCCCCTTGTATAGCCGCACGGCCCACTGGACGCCCTCGACGCCGCGGACGCGGAGGAGCTTGTTCTCGCTCATCGGCTTCACGTCGTCCACGAACTGCACGTTCTTGTCCATCACCCAGATGTCGCCGCCCTCGATGTCGCGGATCTGGCTCGTCGTGTTCCGCATGAGGCCGCAGAAGATGGCGAGCTGCTGCCCCATGAGCAGCGCGGCGAACGCGACGCCGAAGATGATGCCGAGGTACTTCGCCCGGTCCCCGGTGAGCATCCGTAGTGCGACCCAGTTCATGTGCCCCCCCCGCGGACCGGCGGCGCGTGCCCGAGCGCCGCCAGCGTGAAGTGCGTCACGTGTTCCGCGATCTCGTCCGTCGAGAGCGCGTCGATGTGGTCCTTGCTGAAGATCAACTCCGACACCGGGCGGTTCTGCCGGTAGTACAGGACTTGCCCGATGATGCTGAACCCGACCATCAGCACCCGCGCCTCCGACGCGCCGGGCAAGAGCGCTGCGACGATGGCCCGAAGGCGGAACGCCATCGGCTGGATGTAGTCGCGGACGACCTCGCGGCCGGCGGCCGTCGGGTACGACAGCTCCCGCATCATCAGCCGCAGCGAACTCGGCCGGGCCGGGCTGGTCATCCGCACCGTCATCTCGCGGATGAACAGCTTCAACTGCTCGACCGGTGGCGTGTCGGCCGGCGGTTCCGGCATTGGGGCGTGCTTGGAACTGCACTCGTGGGCGTACTTCACCGCCTCGATGTACAGCCGCTCCTTGTCGCCGAAGTAGTAGTTGACGGCCGCGATGTTGACGTTCGCCCGCGTGACGATCTCACGCACGGTCGCGGCCACAAACCCTTTCTCGGCAAAGATTTCCTCGGCCGCTTCGAGCAGCCGCTGTTTCGCTTCCGGGAGAGGTGGCAATTCGTGAACCATGTTAATCGATTGTTTTAATCGGACGTTTGCAACAAATATATCAATCAATAGTTTGAAACGCAAGATTTCCTTCGTGAAGATTTGATTCCGGACTCTAGCGAATGATTCCGGACGCAGAAAATCGTCATAAATTGTTTTGAAGTATGAATTTAATTCATTCTTAGAAATGATTCCGGACTTTTGAAATGATTCCGGCCGGAGGTGGGGTGGTTTCCGTGGAATCATTTTGCGACTTGTCCCCGAGTGCCAGTGGGCTACTTCAACGGCATGAGCGACACGCCACGCCATTCGTTCCCGATCGCCCGCCGGCTGCTGCGGTTCGCCGGCCGCGCCCGGCGGAACTGGCTGACCCGCCACCAGAACAACTTCAACTTCGCGATCCACATGCTAGGCATCCCGCTCGCGCTGCTGGTTGCCCCGGTTCTGTTTTTCCTCCTCCCCTGGCCGTGGGGCGTCGGCGCATTCGTCCTCGGCTACCTGCTCCAGTGGGTCGGCCACAAGGTCGAAGGGAACGACGTGGGCGAGTTCATCCCGGTGAAGAAGCTGCTCGGCCTGCCGGTCGTGGCCGTCGCGTCGCAGTTCCAACTACCGAATCACCCGGAACCGCGCTGAGTCGCCACCTTCGGACTTTCGCCAGCCTCGCGACTTGAGCCAATCCCGCCGGATTCGCGCGGAAGTTGCCGAACCCCCCGGCCCGCGCGACAAATCCCGTAGATTTTTCCCCGCTTCCCGCCGATACGTTTGGAGGATGCCCCGCAGAGTCGGGGTAGCGTCCGCGATGGGGGGAACGCGACGTGACGAGAACGCATCAGGGACGGCGTTGGAAGGCTCGCGTCTTGGCGGGGGTACTCGGGGCGGCGGCGGCGTTGAGCGGGTGCAAGCACCAACTCTTCCTCGAACCGGCCGACCACCGAACCGCATTGACCGCCGGGTTGGAACACCTCGAGCGGCAGCCGCACGGCGCGATCCCGCCGGCCGTCGTGCCGGCGGCGCAGATGCCGTCCACGGCCCTCGACCCGACCCGGCCGCCGCGGAACGTGACGCTGAAAGAGTGCATCGCGATCGCCGTCGAGAAGGGGAACCTCGGCTCGGCCGGCGGCAGCCAGAACGCCGGGTTCCCGAACGACAGCATCGTCCAGTTCAACGGCCGGAACACCGGCGGGACGGACACGATCCGCGCCCTCGTCCTCGACCCGGCCATCGTCGGGGCGGACATCGAGAGGTCCTTGTCGAAGTTCGACGCCCGGCTCATCTCCAGCCTGACGTGGTCGAAGAACGACCAGCCGGTCGTGAACTTCCAGCAGCAGATCACGAACGGCGACGCGGCGTCGATCAGCACGACGCTCGCCAAGCCGCTGCCGACCGGGGGCGTGGCCGGGATCACGTTCAGCACCGACTACCGGAAGTTCGCGGTCACGAGCAGCCAGTTCGCGCAGAACGTCAACCCGGCGTACACGCCGCGGGTGCAGTTCCTGTTCGAGCAGCCGCTGCTCCAGGGGTTCGGCATCGAGATCAACCAGCTCGCCCAGAGCCACCCCGGCAGCCTGCTCATCCAGGGCCTGCGGCCGAGCGGCGGGCAGACGACGGAAGGCATCCTCATCACCCGCATCCGGTACGACCAGCAGAAGGCCGAGTTCGACCGGCAGATCAACCAGATGCTGGTCAACGTCGAGTCGGCGTACTGGAACCTCTACGCGGCGTACTACAACCTGTACGCCCAGGAGGAGACGCTGAAGCAGGCGTTCGACCTCTACACCGTCATCAAGAAGCGGTACGAGGTCGGCACCGTCCGCCAGCAGGAACTGACGCAGACCGAGTCCCAATACTGGACGTTCCGCCGGAACGTGCTGGAGGCGCGGTTCCAGGTACAGGACGCGGAGCGGAACCTCCGCGGGCTGCTCGGCGAGACTTCCTTCTCCGACGGACTGCGGCTCGTTCCCGTGGACGAGCCGACGCTCGCCCCCTACGCGCCGGACTTCTACGAGCAGGCGAACGAGGCGCTCGCGGCCCGGCCGGAACTCATCATCGCCCGGCACGACCTCAAGTTCAGCCAGCTCGACCTGCTGTTGCAGAAGAACCTGCGGCGGCCGGACCTGCGGTTCTTCGCCAGCCAGGACATCGCCGGCATCGGCACGCGGCTCGACGGGTCCGAAATCATCACGGAAAACGTCGGCGGGCAGACGAACATCGTCCAGTCGAACGCCTTGAAGAACTGGGCGAACAACGACTCGAATAGTTGGCAGCTCGGCCTGCGGTTGGACATCCCGCTCGGGTTCCGCGACGCGAACGCGGCCGTCCGGCAGGCCCAGTTGCGGATGGTCCGCAGCTACTACCAGCTCGCGGACGGCGAGCGGAAGACGCTGGAGTTGGTCCTCCGCCAGTACCGGAACCTGGCGTTCCGCCACCAGGACATCATCTACCGCCGGGCGACGCGGGTGGCGCTCGAGCAGACGCTGGCGCTGAACAAGAAGCTGATCGACGGCGGGGCGTGGGACGTGAACACGCTGTTTAACATCCTGCAGGTACAGCAGAACTTCGCGACGACGCTGGCGGCCGAGTTCCAGGCGATCGCGGCGTACAACACGGCCCTGGCGGCGCTCGAGTTCGAGAAGGGGACGATCCAGCGGTACAACAATGTTTCGGTCGGCGAGGGGGCGCTGCCGCCGCACGTGCAGAAGAAGGCGGCCGACCACTTCAGCGCCCGGAACGCGGCCCTGAAGCTCCGCGAGCGGGCAGAGGAACTGCCGCTGCCGCCGCTGACGAGTCCGTACGACCCGGTACTGGAGAAGTTGCCGCCGCCGCCCGGCGGGAACATGGGGATGCCTGGGATGCCGATGGGCCTGCCGGGGACGGGGATGCCGCTGCCGGCCCCGGCGAAGCCGATGCCGCCGGCGACGACGCCGCCGAGCACCACGGACCTGAAATTCGTGCCGGTTACGCCGCCCACGGCCACGAGCCAGGGCACGCCGGTCTACGCGGAGCCGGTGACGAGCGGCGGCGTCCGCCCGTGGCCGGGCACGCAAGAAGGGCAGCCGCAACCACCGGCGGCGGTGTTCACGCCGATCGGCACGGCCCACGTCCCGGTGCGGAAGGCGGTCACGCCGCCGGTCGCCGGGCCGAGCGAGCCGATCTCGGTACAGCCGAAGTAGGAACGAAACGGCCGCCGGGAAACCGGCGGCTGTTGCTCTTGCTGGGACCGCGGGCGTCCCGCCCGCCACGGCCCCAGCCGCGTAAGACTGGTTTCCGGTACGGGAAAGGTGGGCGGGCGGGACGCCCGCGGTCCCAGGGTAGCCGGCCTCGAAACGAGGGGTTACACCACCTTCTCGACCTTCGTGTTCTCGTCGATGCTGACGGACGCGAGTTCCCCGTTCGGCTTCGTGAAGTGGACCGTCGGGACGACGATGTCGTCCTCCGGCACGCGGTCCACGGTCACGCCGGTGGCGAGGTAGCTCAGCCCGCGGAACTCGCCGGCTGCCTCTGCGGGCCACGTGCGGGAACCGACGCGGACGGTCTGCGTGACCTTGATCTTGTCCCCGGCCTTCAGCCCCTTCAGCAGATCGACCAGCGCCGGGTCGAGCCGGCGGGTCGGCAGGACGATCTTGTCGGTCATTCCTCGTCCCTCGCTTTCGGCACGCCGCGGACCAGCGCGATCCGCCCGGTCCGGGCCAGCTCGATGATCCCGTAGGGCCGCATCAGGTCGATGAACGCCTCGACCTTCCCCTCCGTGCCGCTGACCTCGAGCATGACGTTCTCGTGCTGGATGTCCACCACCCGGCCGCGGAACGACTCGACGAGTTGGAACACCTCGGCCCGCTTCGACCCCGCGCACGTCACCTTGATGAGCATCAGGTCGCGTTCGACGAAGTTCTCCGCGGAGATGTCATCGACCCGGACGACGGTGACGATCTTGTCGAGTTGCTTCCGCACCTGATCGACGACGTTGTCGGCCGCGTTGATGACGAACGTCATCCGGGACATGTCGTGGTGTTCCGTCTCGCCGACCGCGAGGCTGTCGATGTTGAAGCCGCGGGAGGCGAGCATGCCGGAGATGTGCGCGAGCACCCCCGGCTGGTTCTGCACGAGTGCGGAGAGCACGTGACGCATTGAAAGAGGTTCCTGTTCGGGTGTCCGGCGTATCTTACGGACCCGCCGCCACCGGAACAGGAGTGCCGACCCGCCCCGCCGGTTCGCTGGCGGGGATTGGTTTGCCTCGTCCGGCGGCCCGCCACCGTTGAAAACGATCCTTTGGAACCCTGAGCGGAAGCGACGGGGTGAGGGCGCTCCACCCCGTCGCTTCCGCTCAGGGTTCCACAAGAATAGCGGCGGTCCCCGTCGTTTCGACAACGGGCACTACTTCCGCTGCTGGACGATGACGTGGACGCCCTTCTTGTTGGACGAGATGATGTCCAGCAGGCCGTCGCCGTCGATGTCCTCGACGGCGAACTGCGTCCCGATGCCGGAGTCGGTGTCGATGACGTGCGGCACGAAGTTCGTGAACCCGTCCTTTTCCTTGACGGCCTTCAGCCAGAACACCTTCGCGTCCCAGCTCGACCCCGGCTCGGCCCGGCCGTGCGACCACCACCGCTTGCCGGTGACCAGGTCCTTCTGCCTGTCGCCGTCGATGTCCACGAAGTGGGCGGCGTGCGTCTCCGAGGTCAGCCGGCCGAACAACTCGATCTTGTCGAAGACCGGGTGGGCGTCCTTCTTGTCGTTCGCCGGGACGCGCTGCTTGTGCCACCAGATGCCGAAGCGGTGGGCGGACGTGCTGAGCACGTCCATCTTCCGGTCGCCGTCCACGTCGAACGCGAACATGTCGGCACACGCCTCGCCGAGGTTCGCCGGGTGGAACGCCCACGGCGTTTTCCCATCCACGGACGCCGGTTGCTCCCACCAGCCGCCGGTGCAGATGACGTCGTTCTTGCCGTCGCCGTTCAGGTCGCCGACGCCCAGGCCGTGGCTGAACCGCATCGTGCCGGGGACCGGCTTGTTCGGCTCGCTCGGCGGGCTGACCGGGTGCATGTCCCAGAGCGCGTTCGGGTCCTTCTCGTTCGGGGTGAAGTAGGCCATCTGCCCCATGTTGCCGTCGGTCTTCGCGTCCTTCGGCTGGAAGCCCATCAGCAGAACCCGCTTGCCCGTGCCGAGGAGGTCGGCGTAGATCGGCGTCTCGTTACACGCGCTGTGCCAGATCGTGTGCTTCGTCCAGTGGCCGTCCTTGCCCTTCGGGTTCTCCATCCAGTAGCACGGCGCGCCGGGGAAGTCGATGACGATGAGGTCGGCGTACCCGTCGGCGTTGAAGTCGTCGCTCCAGCACGCGAACGACCGGCTGTAGTTACCGAGGCCGTCCTTGAAGTCCATCGGCTTCTGCATCTCGTGCGGCGTCCAGGTCGGGGCCTCGTACCAGTACTCGCCGTTGAGCACGTCCTTCTTGCCGTCCTTATTCACGTCCGCGACGGCCACGCCCTCGGCCCGGAACTTCGTGTCCAGGGTGGCCTTCTTCCAACTGATGGCCGGGTCGGCGGCCGGAAGCTGCGTGCCGCCGGCGGCGAGGAGCGCGGAGAGGAGCAATCGACGCATTGGGATGTCCCGAAGAGGAGCGGGGGTGGGTCGTGGGTGTGATTATGGGCGCGGGGCGAAGGGGAAGCAAGCACCGAATAGTAGTAGGCACACTCCGTGTGCCGTCTCCTCGGCGGGTCGGCGAGTTCGTCCGAGTCGCGGCGACCCGCAGCAGACGGCACACGGCGTGTGCCTACTACTCTGTCCGGTTTGACCCTCCCGCCCCCGCGACATATGTTCCGGTATGAAGCCGCCGGCGTCGTACTTCCTCGTCTTCCTGCTCGCGGCCCTCGCGGCCGCGAACACGCTGATCCCGACCGTCGAACACGATACGTGGTGGCACCTCCGCGTCGGGAAGAACATCGCGGACACCGGGACGGTCCCGCGGACGGACCCGATCTCCCGGTACGGCCTCGATGAACAGGTCCCGTGGCGGGCGTACAGCTGGCTCTACGAGTGGACGTTGTTCGAGATGCACGCCGTCGGCGGCGTCCCCGGCATCATGTGGGTCCGCACGGCGCTCGCGGCCCTCTCGACGGCGGCCGTGTTCGCGTTCGTGTTCCGCCGGTGCGGGCTGACGCCGACCGGGTTCCTGGTCGCGGCGGGCGCGGTCGTGCTCCTCATGCCGATGGCCCCGGAGCGGCCGTGGCACGTCACGATCGCGTTCACGACGCTCACCCTCTGGGCGACGATCGCGGTGCGGGAGGGGATGGCCGTCCGCCGGGCGTGGTGGCTGCTACCGGTGTTCGCGGTGTGGGCGAACCTGCACATCCAGTACGTCCTCGGCTGGGGCGTCCTCGCCCTCGCGTGCCTCTTCCCCGGCCGTTCGAACCGCCGACACCTGATCGGCCTCACGGCCGGGTGCGTGGCGGCGACGGTGCTGAACCCGTACCACGTCCACTTGTTCGAGGTCATCTGGGAGTACGGCACGCAGGCCGCGCCGCGGGCGCTGGTGCAGGAGCTGTCCGCACCGGCGTTGTTCAGCCACTGGTCGGCGACCGTCATCGTCCTCGTCGGGTGGGCCGTCGCGAAGCTGGTCGTCCGCCGGCCGGTGGACGGGTTCGAGGTCGGGCTGCTGCTCGCGGGGGCCGTCCTGGCCAGCCGGATGCACCGCGACCTGTGGTTCGCGGCGGTCGCCGCGGCCGCCGTCATCCGCGGCGACGAGGGCCGGACCTCGCGCCGCCGGGTGTGGGCCGTCGTGGGAATTGTGGTCGCGGCGTTCTTCGGGCTGCGAATCTTGAACTCGGCCGGGCTGCTGCGGTCCACGGACTACGCCGCGGCTCACGCGGAGAAGTTCCCGGTACAGGCGGTCGCTTTCCTCCGCAAGACGCGGCCGCCGGGGCCGATCTTCAACGGCCTCGACTGGGGCGGCTACCTGTCGTGGGAGCTACCAGATTACCCGGTGTCGGCGGACGGCCGGACGAACCTGTACGGCAGCGGGCGGATGTTGCGGGCGAACCGGACGTGGATGACGCCGGACGGGTGGAAGGACGATCCCGACTTCGCGGCGTGCCGGGTCGTGCTCGCACAAAAGAACCGCCCGCTCGCGAACGTCCTTCGCGAACGGGCGGACTGGAGGCTGGTCTACGAGGACGCCGTCAGCTGCGTCTTCGTGCGAATCGAGACGTAGTCAGTTCCCGATCACCATCGCCGCGGCCTGTTGGATGACGTTCGGCTGCGGCACGACCGTGGCCTCGCCGCTGCGGATGAGCATGTCCCACCGCTGCGGGTCGTCCGGCATCGACTGGCCGGTCAGGCTGACCAGCCCCTCGTGGGCGCGGCCGGCGAGCGCCGGGTCGCGGGTCTTCTCTAGCGTTAGCACCTTCGCCAGCGCCAGCACCGACTCCGGGGCACGCAACTGCTTCAACCCGCGGACGGCGGCCAGCCGCGTGTCGCGGTCGGACCCGCCGGTCTTCTCCGCCCCGGTCGCCACTTCTGTGAGCACGGGGATCGCTTCCGCGCTGCCGGTGTTCGCCATCGCGTTCACGGCCCGGCCGCGGATGACGCTCGCCACTTCCGGGGCGAACCCGGTCGGCCCGGTCAGCGACGACTTGTCCAGCGTGCCGAGGTCCCGCCCGCCGGCCGCGAGTTGGAACTGGCCGCCCGCCGCCGGCTGCGCCGGCGTCCCGGCGGCCTGGTAGTACGCGGCCGTCAGGCTCTTCACCGCCCGCGGGTCCTGGAACCGGCCGAGCGCGTCGATGGCCGCCACCCGCACCACCGGGCTGGGGTCGCCGATGGCCGCCTCCGTCAGCAGCCGCATCGCCTCTTCCTGGTCCTGTTGCGACCGGCCGTTCGCGGCCGGCTCCTTCAGCTTCCGCATCATCGCCGCCCGCTCATCCCCTTCCTGACTCGATTGCATCACGGCCAGCGGGTCGCGGCCGTCGAACAGCGTCTGGTACGGGTTCTCGCGGAACCGCCGGCTGCTGAGTTTGTCCCACGTCCCGGCGCACCCGGTCAGGGCGAGTGCGAACGAAAGCACGACGAGCCGGCGCATGGGTTGAGTCTCCGTCCCCTGGAACCGGCGGAATACCGCCGGGCCTAAACCGCGTCAACCGGAACCCTTCCGGTCGTTCCCGTTCTGCCGGTCCCGCCGTCCGTGCCGGGGGCGAATAGCCGGTTCCGTTGATTGCGTGATCGCCCGGACCTGCTAAATTGGTGAGGGTTGTGGTTCCATTTTTGCGTTCGCGAGCCGGGAGCCGGAGATGTCCGTGCCCACAGATGCCGCCGACTTCGCCCAACTGGCCGTCCGGGTCGGGCTGGTCGAGGACAACGTGGCGAAGGAGTGCGTCTACGAACTCGAGGACAAGACGCGGCCGCCCGGCGACCTCGCGAAGTTGATGGAGCGGAAGGGCCTCATCACGCCGCTCCAAAGCTCGAAGCTGCTCAAGGGGGAGATGGACGGGTACGTCCTCGGCGGGTTCCGCCTCCTCTACAAGATCGCGTCCGGCAGCTTCGGCCGCGTCTACCGCGGGGACGACCCGCGGACCGGGCAGATCGTCGCCATCAAGGTGTTGCGGGGCCGGTGGAGCGAGGACAAGAAGCGGATCGAACTGTTCGAGCGGGAGGGCCGCATCGGCCAGACGATGCAGCACCCGAACATCGTACAAATCCTCGCCGTCAGCAAGGACCAGGTCACCGGCAAGTACTTCATCGTCATGGAGTTCGTCGAGGGGGGCAACCTCCGCGACATCATCTCGATCCGCAAGAAGCTCGAACCGACCGAGGGCTTGCACGTCATCGAGGAGTGCGCCGCCGGCCTCGCCTACGCCCAAACCCGCGGGCTGACGCACCGCGACATCAAGCCCACGAACATCCTCATCTCGACCGACAAGATCGCGAAGCTCGTGGACTTCGGCCTCGCGGAGTTGAGCGTCGGCAGCGCCAACATCATGACGAGCCGGGAGCCCGGCCACCAGGACGACACGGAAGTGGACCGGACGGTCGATTACGCCGGGCTGGAGAAGTTGACCGGGTGCAAGAAGGGCGACCCGCGGAGCGACATCTACTTCCTCGGCATCGTGCTGTTCGAGATCTTGACCGGCCACGCCCTGCTGCCCCGCACGCGGGACAAGCAGGTCATGCAGATGCGGCAGCGGTACGAACTGGAGGACACGATCCGCAAGCTCGGCCAGGAGTACGACCTGCCGCCGGCGGTCATCAGCCTCATCCTCCGCATGTCGGCGTTCGACCCGGCCGCCCGGTTCCAGACGCCGGCGGTCATGCACGAGGCGATCAAGACGGTGCAGGCGGAGCTGAAGGCCGAGGCCGCCGGCGGCGTCCGCAAGTCGCACGCGGCGAGCGGCCCGCTGACGGTGTTCGTGGCCGAGAGCAACCAGAAGCTCCAAGACGCCTTCCGGGACAAGTTCAAGAAGCTCGGGTTCCGCGTGCTCATCTCGATCGACCCGGCCCAGGCGGTGAACCGGTTCAAGCAGCAGCCGTACCACGCGGCCGTGATCGACGCCGGGACGGTCGGCCGCGAGGGCGTGGAGGCTTACGAGCGGGTGATCCGCGAGGCCGAGATGCTACACCTCGACTTCGCGTGCGTGCTGATCCTGAACAAGGAACAGGAGGGCATGGCGTCGAGCGTCCGGAAGTCGCAGAACGGCGTCGTCCTGGTGCGGCCGGTCACGATGAAGCAACTCGCGGACGCGATCCGCGAGAAGCTGCACCTCGACGAGTCGGAGGACGGCGACGGGGACGAGGAGTAATCACTTTTTCGGCACTTCGCGGCCGACTTGCTTCAGCATCAACTTGATGTCGTCCCAGCACTCGAGCTTCGCCTTCCGCTCCGCGGCCGGGTCGCGGGACAGCCGCAGGATGTACGACGGGTGGTACGTGCAGACGACCGGCACGCCGTTGTACTTGTAGACGTTGCCCCGCAGCTTCGTGATGCCTGTGGCGTTGCCGAGGAGGTTGTTCGCGGCCACGCCGCCGAGGCAGAGGATCACCTTCGGGTTCAGCAGTTCGATCTGGCGGTCGAGGTACGGCCGGCAGTTGCGGCACTCGTCGGCGTTCGGCTTGCGGTTCATCGGCGGCCGGCACTTCAGCACGTTGCAGATGAAAATCTCCTCCCGCTTCATCCCGGCGTTCGTGATGATGCGGTTGAGCAACTGCCCGGCCGGGCCGACGAACGGCTCGCCCTGCTTGTCCTCGTCCGCGCCGGGGGCCTCGCCGACGAACACGATTTCCGGGTCCGGCGGCCCGACGCCGAAGACGGTCTGCGTGCGGGTGGAGAAGAGTTCGACGCACTTCTTGCAGCCGCGGACCTCGTCCGCGAGGACGGCGAGTTCCTGCCGGGCATCGCCCGCGGGGGTGGCCGGGGGCACGTCGTCAAAGAGCGAGTGCGTGACGGGGGCGGGTTCGGCCGTGAACGCGACTGGAGAAACGGACGGAAGGAACTCGACCCCCGTGGCGGCGAGTGAGTCGAGCCGCTGCTTCAACTGCTTGTGAAGGGGTGACTGTTCCATGTGGGAGGGGGCGAAAGCCCACGCACGATCGTGCGTGGGCTTTGGGGGTCGTTTACTTCAGCACCGGGCCGACCAACTCTTGCAGCTTCATCAGCCCGACCCGGTGGCAGTAGTCGCCGAACAGTTCGCCGTTCTGCCGCTCGGCCTTGAACGCAGCGAACACGTTCTTCAGCTTCCCGGCCAGCTGCTCGATCGGCACGCTGTCCTGCACTTCCACGTTGATCCGCCGGCCGTAGCTGTCGCCGCCGATGTACAGCGTGTACTTCGACCCGGACCGGCCGACCAGCCCGATCTCGCTCTGGAACGGCCGGGCGCACCCGTTCGGGCAACCGGTCATCCGCAGGCTGATCGGCTCGTCCTGCAGCCCCAACTCCGCGAGGATCGGCTCGACCTGATCCACGAGGCCCGGCAGCGACCGCTCGCTCTCGCTGATCGCGAGGCCGCACGTCGGGATCGCAGGGCACGCCATGCTCCACTTCTGGAGCATCGACAGGTTCTCCGGCTTGGGGATGCCGTACTCGTTGAGCATCGAGTCGATGGCCGACTTGTCCGCCGCCGCGATGTCGCCGAGCAGGATGTCCTGCTGGGCGCTGATACGGACGATGCACTTGAACTTGCCTACGATGGCCCGAAGGCCGCTGCGGAGGCGATAGCTGCCCTCGTCCTTGATCCGGCCGTTCTCGACCGAGATGCCGAGGAAGTGCTTGCCGTCCCCCTGCCGGTGCCAGCCGAGGTGCAGGTCGAGGCCGGTGATCGGCGCGTCCTTCAGCGGCTTGAGTTCCCGCTTGAAGTAGTCGCGGGCGAACACGTCGCGGAACTTCTCGACGCCCCAGTCCTTCATGACGTACTTGAGGCGAGCACGCTTCCGGTCGGACCGGTTGCCGTGGTCCTTGTACAGCCGCACGACGGCTTCCGACGCGGCGATCACCTCGTCCGGTTCGAGGAAGCAGACCGGCTGCGCGAGCAGCGGGTACGTGTCCGGCTTGCTGTTCGTGTTCCCCTGCCCGCCGCCGACGTACAGGTTGTACCCGACCGGCTTGTTGTTCTCGGTGATCGCGAGGAACCCGAGGCACTGCGCCAGGATGTCCGTGCAGTTGTCGTGCGGCAGCGCGAACGCCGTCTTGAACTTCCGCGGCAGGTAGATGTTGCCGTAGATCGGCTCCGCGACCTCCGGCTCGGGGAAGCTGTTCTGCTTCTCGCCGTTGAGCCAGATTTCGTGGTATGCCCCGCCGCCGGCCCGCGGCGCGAGG
The DNA here is from genome assembly GCF_059499385.1 of Limnoglobus sp. Taxonomy (NCBI): domain Bacteria; kingdom Pseudomonadati; phylum Planctomycetota; class Planctomycetia; order Gemmatales; family Gemmataceae; genus Limnoglobus; species Limnoglobus sp. The sequence goes on from NZ_JCABYM010000081.1 coordinate 48,745, forward strand.
TGGGCGGCGACCTGGTCGGCCAGTTCCTGCATCTGCGTCCGCACGGCGTCGCCGGTCGGGGCCGGGCAGGAGATGACGTTGCGGTTCACGTCGCCGCACGCCCCGAGGGTGCTGACGAACGCCTCGTTCATCGCGGCGATGGAGTTCTTCAGGTTCCCCTTGAGGATGCCGTGGAACTGGATGCTCTGCCGGGTCGTGAGCCGCAGCGTGCCGTTGGCGTACTTCCCGCAGATATCGTCCATCGCGAGGTACTGCTCGGCCGTCAGCTTCCCGCCGGGGAGCTTCAGCCGGATCATGAACATGTACGCCTTGCCCGCCGGCTTGTCGCGCTTCTTCCGGGCGTCGCGGTCTTCCTGCTGGTAGCTACCGTGGAACTTCAGCAACTGCTTCGACTCCTCCGCGAAGTGGTCCGCATCGCTGGCGAGTTCTTCCGCCAACGTCCCCCGCAGGAACCGACTGCTGGTCTTGATCCCCTCGACCGGCGAGGGCTTCGGCAGAGCGTCATTCGACATCATCGTCCCGTTTCCGTCGTCGCGACGGCTTGAGTGAGAGGCAAGCAAAGAGTCACCCGTAAAATTATCATCGGCGATAATTAACGACAACTCTTGCGAACAAAATCGACCATGTTGATCGACTTTATCTTATACGTCACCTCGACCTCTGGAAAGCTGGGTAACTCTTTCGGCTTGCCCCCGCGTTTGTGAAGAAACCTCATTACGGTAAGGTGCGGGTTGCTGAAGGTTTGGGCATCCCCCCGCCGATGGTAGGCGAGTAGTTCAGCACCACGACGGCCGACTGTGGGGATCGCCAGCCGTGATTGACCGCCCGACACCGACCAATTTGACGCTTGGATTCTTGACCGTTCTGTCCGAACCGAACGGCCACCTCGGTGGCTACCTCGTGACGAACGCCTGGGGCCGCCCGCTGGAGTTCCGGCTGACCACGAGCGTGCAGCCGAACCGCGTGCAGGAAATCCTCTACGGGGCGACGCTCCACGAGTACATCCTCGCCGACCTCATCGGCAAAACCCTCATCGAAAAAACGGCCACGCAACCGGCACTTATCGTCGCGGACACGGCCGCGATGTTGCCGCTCCGGGCGCGGATCGACGTGCCCGTGATCGCGGTCCCGGCCGACAAGAAGACGCATTCCGACGCCCTTTCGCTGAAACACCCCCGCTCGAAGCTGCCCGTCTTGTACCCGGTGAAGTTCTCCGACGACGGCCCGCGGATTCAGGAGTTGCTCGACGCGGTCGATCAGGCCGTGGAGTTGAGCGAGCCGTTCACCCGCGTCCGCGAGGCGATCGTCGAAGCCCGCAAGATGGGGGTCACGAGCCGTGCCGCCTGACGGACCGCTGCTGACGCTCCAGTCGCTCGCCCGGCCCTCGTTCGACGGCGGGGAGGCGTTCCAGACGTTCCCGGTCAGCCTCGACCTGACGCCGGACGTGCTGCCGGTCCCGAAGTTCAGCGAGCAGATCACGGCCAACGTGAAGGAAGCCCGATTGCTGTCTCACACGCCGTGGGTGCGGCCACTCGGCAAGCTGGACATGACGGTTCAGACGGATGGCTGGAAGTTCCCGACCCCGGCCGTCGAGTACACGACGACGGCGAAGGAGCCGCGCGAGTTGCCCGCAGGCCGGCAGGTGGTGCAACTCAAGAAGGACGACGACAAGCCTCGCGTCCGGCCGCGGCCGACGGCCGATCACGTTCTCTTCAAGGACCGGCTGCTCTACCTGCTGCAACCGCCGCTCGACGGGCTGTTCGACGGCCGGCAACTCGAAGTGCCGTTCGAGCCGTTCCCTTATCAGCTCGAAGGCATTGCCTTCCTGATGCCGCGGCACGCCGCGCTCCTCGCGGACGAAATGGGCCTCGGCAAGACGGCCCAGACGATCCTCGCGATCCGCCTGATGTTCCACCAGGGGATGCTGAACAAGGCGCTCGTCGTCGCGCCGAAGCCGCTCATCCACAACTGGTGTCGCGAATTGAAGCTCTGGGCACCGGACGTTCCCCACGAGGTCATCGGCGGCAGCGGCGAGGACCGGCGGCGGAGCTGGATCGTCTCGAACTGTCCGCTCAAGATCATCAACTACGAGACGCTGACCCGCGACTACGAAATCCTGGCCGAACCCGGTGTCGCGTTCGACCTCGTTGTGTTGGACGAGGCGCAACGCATCAAGAACCGCGGGTCGAAGACGGCACAGATCGTGTGCAGTATCAAGCGGTCTCGCAGCTGGGCCATGTCCGGCACGCCGGTCGAGAACCACCCGGACGACCTGGTGAACCTGTTCTCGTTCATCGACCCCGGCCGCCTTCCGCCGGACTGCCCGGCGAACCAGATTCCCACGCTGACGAGCGGCCTCATCCTGCGGCGGACGAAGGACGACGTGCAGTCCGACATGCCGCCGAAGATGATTAAAGACCTGGAAGTGGACCTGACACCCGCGCAGCGGGAAGCCTACGACCGCGCCGAGAACGAGGGCGTCATCCGGCTGAACGAACTCGGCGACACGATCACGGTGCAGCACGTCTTCCAGCTCGTGATGCGGCTGAAGCAGATTTGCAACTTCGACCCGCTGACCGGCGAGAGCGCGAAGCTCGAGCAGCTCGTCCACGACATGGAGGAGGTCGCCGAGAACGGCCGGAAGGCCATCGTCTTCTCGCAGTGGGTAGAGCCGCTGGAGGTGATCGCGGAGGCCCTCAAACCGTTCGGCCCGCTCCAGTACCACGGCCGCATCCCGCAGCAGGACCGCACGCCGATCCTCGACCGGTTCAAGGCCGACCCGGACGCGCACGTCATCCTGATGAGCTACGGGACCGGTAGCGTCGGGCTGAACTTGCAGTTCACGAACTACGTGTTCCTGTTCGACCGGTGGTGGAACCCGGCCGTCGAGGACCAGGCGATCAACCGCGCCCACCGCGTCGGCCAGCGGCACCCGGTGACGGTGACGCGGTTCCTGACGGAGAACACGATCGAAAAGCGAATCGCCGGCGTCCTGGAGGCGAAGCGGAAAATCTTCAACGACCTTCTCGGCCAGGCGGACAAGCCGAGTTCCCTCGGCCTGACGGAGGACGAAATCTTCGGCCTGTTCGACATCCGGAGCCGCCCGAAGCGAAGTACGTAGGGCGGGTCAAGGCTTTGCGCCGACCCGCCGGGCTGCCGGCGCGACGGCGGGTCGGCGCAAAGCCTTGACCCGCCCTACGAAATCCCCGCCCGAAGCGCGGCGGCTGAGTACAGTTCCCCTCATGATCGTCCCCCAGTTCTGGGCGGAAGCCCGCCTGCAAACCCGCGACGACGGCCGGCAGGTCACGGTCCGCCGGTTCGGCTGGTCCGACGCGAGCGAGGCCGACGCCTACCGCCACGCCGAAGAGCGCGCCCGCGAGGCGATGGCCCGCATCCGGGCCGGCGAGCGGCTGCCCCGGCGGGAGCGGAAGTTCGCCTATAACGGCGCGGACGGGTTCCCTATTCGTGAGGAGGTGCTGGCCCGCGTCGGCGAGACGGTCGTAACCCGCAACGGCTACGGGGCGCACTGCCTCAACACACCAAACGTGCTATTCGCGGACATCGACTTCCCGCAGCCGCGGGGGACGTGGTTCACCTGCCTCGTCTGCCTCGCCATTCTGGTGGGTGCGTGCTCGCTGGCGTACAGCCAATTCTCCTGGCCCGGCGTCTTCGTCGCCGTCGTGCCGACGTTGATCCTCACCGGGTGGCTGGCGGACAGGATGAACCGGAAGTCCTGGGAAAAGACCGAACCGTTGATCGAGAAGGTCGCGCGCGACCGGATCGTACGGTTCGTGGAATCCCGCCCCGGCTGGCGGGTCCGTGTCTACCGCACGCCGGCCGGGTTCCGGCTGCTCGCCGTCCACCGGCTGTTCGACCCGCTAGAGGCCGAGGTCGAGGAGTGCTTCCGCGAACTCGGCACGGACCCGGCGTACGCGCGGATGTGCCGGAACCAGCGGTGCTTCCGCGCCCGGGTGACGGCGAAGCCGTGGCGGATCGGGATCGACGAGCACATCCGCCCGCGGCCGGGCGTCTGGCCGATCGACCCGGAGCGGATGCCGGACCGCCGGGAATGGGTCGAGCGGTACGAGGTGACGGCCCGAGGCTACGCCGCGTGCCGGTTCGTGGAGGAGTTGGGTACGGGAAGTTTTCACGCCACGGCCGTCGCGGTGCAGAGGTTCCACGACGAACTGTCACGTGCGACCAGCGAGTTACCCATCGGGTGATTTGTAGGGCGGGTCAAGGCTTTGCGCCGACCCGCCGGGGGACCGCAACCGGCGCGAAGAACCGCCGAACCGGCTGGAACCCAACGGCGGGTCGGCGCAAAGCCTTGACCCGCCCTACAAGACTACTTCGCCACGGGCAGCTCGATCTCGACCGGCTTCATCTCGACCTTGTCGCCGGCGATCTCGACCGGGAAGCCCTTCGCCCCGTCGCGGCCCTTGTGGTAGCCCAGCTCGTGGCGGTAGAAGATGCGGAATTTCCCCTGCGGGGCGTTCTTGATCTCGAAGTTCCCGTCCGCGTCCGTCAGGGCGAAGTACGGGTGGTCGAAGATCACGACCCGGCCGCCCATCCACGGGTGGACGTTGCACGCGAACGTCGCCGGGTTCCGCTGCGCCTCGAGCGCCTTCTCCGGCTTGTAGCTGCCGCCGGCCGCGAGCGTCTGGTTGAACTCCAGGTTGTCGGCCGCGAACTTGATGTTGTGCGGGACCGGCGAGCTGTTCTTCACGAGCAGCGTGTCGCCGGCGCGGGCGACGACGACCCGTGGCACGAACGCGCAGACCGGCTGGTCGATGACGTGTTCCTTCGCCGCCGGCTTCGCCAGGTCGGGGTGGACGGCGGCCGCGTCGAACGTGTCCCCTTCCGCCGGCTTCAGGTAGACCCAGACGTTCTTGACGCCCTTGTTCTTCGGGTTGACGACCAACTCCTCGGAGGCCAGCGCCCCCTTCGACAGGCAGTGCTCCTTGTCGGCGGTGACGTTGATCTCCGCGGGCTTCGGGGCTTCCTTCCCGGCGGGGAAGACGATCTGGCCCTTGATCGTGGCCCACTTCTTGTCTTGGGCGGTCGCCGCGCCGCCGACCGCGAACGCCAGCGCGAGCGCGGAGAGTAACCGAATCCGGGTCATGTACACTCCAGGGTGAGGACAGAATGTGAATCGGGTGGGAGCCGCCGGTCCTCGACGGCTTAATCGTATTTTCCGCACCCCCGCCGCCGAAGACAACACCGGCGGCACGGGTTTTCTCGGAAGAATTAGCGCGGCTTCAAGATGTCCAACAACGCCGGGTGGAGGGCCGGGTTGCTCGCCACCACGTCCGTCGAGTGGATCGTCCGCTTCCCGGCCCAGTCGGTGAACTTGCCGCCCGCCTCCTCGACGATGGGGAGCAGCGCCGCCACGTCCCAGGCGTGGACGCCGTGATCGACCATGAGGTCCACGGACCCCTGCGCGACGAGCATGAACCCGTAGAAGTCGCCGAGGCCGCGGGACCGCTCCGTGTTGTTGCTCAGCTCGATGAACTTGTCTAGGTGGCCGGACTTGCGGAACCAGCTGACGCCGGAGTAGCTCATGTACGCCTGGTCGAGCTGCGCGAGCGTCGAGACGTGAATCTTGCGGTCGTCGCGGTACGCGCCGTCCCCGCGGAGGCCGCGCCACAGGTTGCCGAGGGCCGGGGCGTAGGCCACGCCCGCGATGGCGTCGTCCTGGTATTCGAGGCCGAGGAGCGTACCCCAGATCGGGATGTGCCGGACGAACGCCCGCGTGCCGTCGATCGGGTCGATGACCCACCGGTACCCGCTCGCGCTCGGCTCGTCGCCGTATTCTTCGCCGAGGAACCCGTCGTTCGGGAAGTGCTTCTTGATCTGCGTGCGGATCAGCTCCTCCGCTTGCTTGTCCGCCACCGTCACCGGGCTTTGGTCCTGCTTCCACTCGACCTCGAACCCGGAGTCGAAGTACTTCTTCGCCAAGTTCCCTGCTTGTCGGGCCACGTCCACCGCCACCTCGTACCGCGCGCGCCAGTCCTGATTCATTTCGCTCACGTCCCGCTGAGGTTCGCTTTCGCATACGCGGCACAGCCGACGATACCGGAATCGTCGCCGAGGGCCGCCGCCAGACATTTCATGTTTCGCGTGGCGTCCGGCAACGTGTGCCGCTGGGCGATCTCCCAAATTCGCTCGATGAAGCTGTCGCCGAGCGCCTGCGTGACGCCGCCGCCGATGACGACGACCTCCGGGCTGAGCAGGTTGACGACGCTCGCGATCCCGGCCCCGAGGGCGCGGGCCGCGTCGTCGATCAGCACCACGGCGACCGGGTCGTCCTTCTGGTAGAACTCGGCGAGCTGCGAACTCTTGACCTTGCCCAGGTCCACGCCCTTCCACTCTTTTCGGACCCGCTTCGGGGCGTCGTCGAGCATTTCCTTCGCCCGGATCATCTGGTACTTCCGGCCGGCGAGGGATTCGAGCGACGTGCCCCGCCGCCAATGGACGACGATGTGCCCGATCTCGCCGCCGTGGCCGTTGAACCCGGTATGCAGCTTGCCGTCGAGGATGAGGCCGCCGCCGACGCCGGTGCCGACGAAGATGCCGAAGACGTGCCGCGCCCCCTTCGCCGCCCCGTGCGCGAACTCGCCGTACGTCCCCATCCGCACGTCGTTCTCCAGCACGACCGGCCAGGTCCACTCGGCGGGGAGCTGCGACCGCACCTCGACGTTCCGCCAGTCGAGGTTCGGGGCGAACCGGACGACCGGCCCGTCGATCTGGCCGGGGATGCCGAACCCCATGCCCTTCACCGTGGCCGGATCGACGTTGGACTCCTTGAGGACGGACTCGACGGACTGCGCAATCTTCGCGAACACCCCGGCGGGGCCGGCCTGGGCGTCCGTCGGCGTCTTCGCCCGCGTGACGAGCTTGAGGTCGTCGTCGAAGAGGCCGGTCAGGATTTTCGTGCCGCCGAGATCGACGCCGATCCAGTGGGCCGTACTCATGGGAACCTCGCCGCGCGGACGGTTGGTGCAACCGTCATGATAATCACGAGGCGGCGCGAGCGTTCTTCACAAACGCCCGGACTTTCGCGGCGTCCTTCCGGCCGGGCGCAGATTCGACACCACTGGCAACATCGACACCCCACGGCCGGACGACGCGGATCGCCTCGGCGACGTTCTCCGGCGTCAGCCCGCCGGCCAGGATGACCGGCACGCCGGGGTCGAACCCGGCGAGCAAGTGCCACGGGGCCTTGTGCCCGGTCCCGCCCATCTCGCCGGGGACGTAGGAGTCGATCAGCACGGCGGCCGGCCGGTGCGGCGACCGCTCGACGAAAAGCTTCACCGCGGCGAGCGACTCGGCGTCCTTCACGCGGAACGCCGGGAGGTGCAGGAACGGGAACGTGTCCTCGGCGGGCGGCTGGTCGGAGTAGGTTTGCAGCCCGCGGAGGCCGAGTTGGAACGCGAGGGCCGTCGCCTGTCGAACGGGCGTGTCCACGAACACGCCGACCGGCACGACGAACGGCGGTAGCGCGCGGAGGAGCGTCATCGCGGTTTGCGGCTCGACGTACCGCGGCGACTTCGGGTAGAAGTTCAGCCCGACGGCATCCGCCCCGGCGTCGGCGACGAGCCTCATGTCGTCCGGCGTGGTTATGCCGCAGATTTTGACGCGAACCATGCTGTTATTTTACTCGCGGGTGGCCCGCTGAGCCAACGCCACGGCCCCGTGGACGACGACCTCCTCGCCGAGGGCGGCCGGGACGATGTCCGTCAGTCTGGCGAACGGCGGGAAGACGCGCTCCGCGACGGCGGCCCGGATCGGGTCGAAGAACAGCTCGTCGCCGAGCAGCGACACGCCGCCGCCGATGACGACCCGCCGCGGACAGAGTAGCGCGATCGTCTGGCAGATCGCCTCCGAGATGGCGTCCGTCGCTTCCCGCAGCACGCGGCGGGCGAATGCATCCTTCCGCTTCGCGGCGCGGCCGACGAGTTCGCCGGTGACCTTCGCGGCGTCGCCCTCCACGTACTCCAACACGAGCGACCCGGCGGCCTCGCCCTCCTCGGCCAGCTCGCGGGCGCGGAGGCCGATGGCCGGGCCGGACGCGACGTTCTCCAGCGCGACCATCATCGGCGTGCCGGCGCGCGACCAGTCGAGAACCTTGAGGTGGCCGATCTCCGCCGCCCCGCGGCCGACCGCGCGATAGATTTCGCCGTTCAGGATCAGCCCGCCGCCAATGCCGGTGCCGACGGTGACGTAGAAGACCGGCGACAGCCCCCGTCCCGCGCCGAACAGCGCCTCGCCGAGGCCGGCCACGTCCGCGTCGTTGCCGACGACGGCCGGCACGCCGAGCAACTTCGCCACCCATTCCGTCAGCGGGAAGTCGTCCCAGCCGTCGATCTGATGCGACTTGATCGTGCGTTGGGTCGCGTCGTCGAACGGCCCGCCGAACCCGATGCCGACGGCCCGCACCGCAGACTTCGCAATGCTACTTCTCTCCAACAATTCGGGAATCGCGTCCTCGATCTGCTTGCGAATTCCGGCCGCGCCGTTCGCAGGGGTCACGGTTTGCCGCACCACGAATTGTTCGTCGCCGAGCGACAGCAACTTGCCGTCGCCCGCGCCGAGGCCGAGTTGCAGTTTCGTCCCGCCGATTTCGATGCCGAGGTACATCAGAGCCTCCGCTCAGTCGTCGTCATCGTCCTTGTCCTTCTTCGCCTTCACCGGGACGAAGAACGCCGCCCGCACCGGGGCGGGCATTTTGCTCTTCGGCCCCTTCACCGACTTCCAGATGATCTCGTTGAACAGGATGTCGTCCGCCTGGTCCTCCTTCGCCAGGTCGAGTTTCTCGGACAGGGCCGCGCCGAACGCGTCGGCCTTGTTCGTCGCGTCCAGGTCCACCTTCGCCGGGACGTGCTCGTAGGCGGCGAAGTCCGGCGTCGCGGTGAACGAGTTGTACATCGGCCGGGCGGCGGCGTCGAACTGGCTCATCGGCTTCAGCCCGAGGATCAGTTCCATCGTCCGCAACATGCTGCTCGTCGAGTACATCGTCGAATCGACGTGCTTTCGCTTCGTGTAGGGAGAGATCACGAGCGCCACGACCCGGTGGGCGTCCACATGGTCCGGGCCGTTCTGGGCGTCGTCCTCGATCACGAAGATGGCCGTCTCCTTCCAGAACTTCGACTTGCTGACGGCCTCCACGACCATGCCGAGGGCGAGGTCGTTGTCCGCGACCATCGCCGTCGGCGTCGGCTTGCCGACACGCGTGCCGGTCGTGTGGTCGTTCGGCAGCCGCAGGATCGTCATCTGCGGGAACTCGCCCTTCTGCTCGAAGCCCTTCAGCTCCTCGATGAACCGCTCGGCCCGCTTCACGTCGCGGTAGTCCAGGTCGTAGCCGCGGAACCGGGGGTCGAAGTGCCCCTCGAGCGCCTTCACCGTCGCCCGGCTGTCGGCGAACGTGCCGTCGGGCTGCTTCTTGCCGTTCTCGATCCATTCGCCGTAGCTACGGTAGCTCACGCCGGCCTCCTTGCAGCGGTCCCAGATGTAGCCGCCGGCCGGCCGGGCGATGGCGTCCATCGCCCCCTCGGCCGGGTAGCCGAACGTCCCCTTCGGGCTGCCGCGGTAACTCAGCGGCCACATCTTCTCGACGAAGTCGGAGGCATACGCTCCCATCGACCACTCGTGCCCGTCGGCGGACACCTCGCCCTCGACGTAGATGTTGTCGAGCAGCACGAACTCGGTCGCGAGCTTGTGGTGGTTCGGCGTCACCTTCTCCGGGAACAGGCAAAGCGACGGCGCGCCGTTGCCCTGCGGCAGGTCGCCGAACACCTGGTCGTAGGTGCGGTTCTCCTTGATGACGTAGATGCAGTGCTTGATCGGCGACTTCTCGCCGACCTTCCGCGGGATCGGGTTATCGGCCGCGACGCCGGCGGCTTGCGCCTCGTTCTCCTTCTGGAGCGGGCTGCACTCGTAGGCCGTCTTCGAGAACTTCGCCATCTCCGCCGGCGACGGCAGCGGCAGCACGCTGACCGTACCGGAGTAGAGCGAGCCGATGTACTCGATCGTCGAGCGCGGGTTCTCCGGGTTCGCCCCGCTCGGGTTCGCCTTCGACACGCGGCCCTTGCCGTTGGCGACGTACAGCATCTTCTCCTTCGCGTTGTACCGCACGCTCGTCGGATACCAACCCGTCGGGATGAAGCCGAGCGGCTTCGCGGCCTTCCGATCGGCGACGTTGAACACGGCCAAGTTGTTCGCGTCCGCGTTGGCAACGAACAGCATCTCGCCGTCCGGCGTCAGGCAGAGGCTGTTCGGCGTGTTCCCGCTCGGGGCCTGCGGGTAAAGGGCGCAGTGGATCGTCTGCACGGTGTCGCCGGTGGTCGTGTCGAACACGCTCACCTTCGTCGAGTTCGCGCACGACACGTACAGCGTCTTCCCGTCCGGCGACAGCGCCATCTCCGTCGGGTGCGCTGCCGTCGGCCACCCGGCCACGACCTTGTTCGTTTCCAGGTCCACGACCGCCACCTTCGCGTTCGCCCAGAGGGTGACGAACAGCCGCTTGCCGGCCGGCTCGACGAGGCAGGTGTACGGGAACGAGTTGTCCTTCACCGGCGACTTGCCGAGTTCGTCGGCGACGGTCTGGTCGATCTCCCGGCGGTTGTCCGGCGGGCTGGGCGGGTCGCCGAGCGGCTTTTCTGGCTTCGTCACGGCCGCCGTCAACTTGATGACGGCCTTGTTCTCCGGGTTGTCGAGCGGAATCCGGACGACCGCGTCGGCCCACACGGCGGCGACGAATAAGTCCTTCCCCGCCGCGTCGAGCGTCAGCCCGCCGGCGACCATGCGGCCCGTTTCCTTCTCGATGCCGATGGTCTTCGCGTTGTGGAGCAGCCCCTTGTCGAAGTCCCAGACGTGGACGCGGTCGAACTCGCCGCCGCTGGCGTAGAGCTGCTTGCCGTCCGGCGAGAACGCCAGCCCGGTGAACGACTGCGGCAGCGTCGTCCGGGACACGATCTTCCGCGCGGTGTTCGCGAGGCCGAGGATTACGACCTCGTGGTCGCGGTAGCCGTTGTGCAGAACCGCGGCGAACTGCCCGGTCGGGTGGAACTGGATGTTGACGGGGAAGTCGCCGACATCAATGTGTCGGCCGACCGGGTTCAGCTTCCACTGGTTCGGCAGTTGCACGAACCCGTCCCGTTGGAGGCCGGGCAGCACCCGCGCCGGCGGCGGGGCCTTTGCCTTCGGCTCCTGGCCGACGGCCGACGGGGCAAGGAACGGGACGGCGAGCAACAGCGACGAGAGGCGGCGCATGGCGGGTTCTCCGGATGTTCCTCGGCATTATGTTGAAGTGGTGCGTAGAGTGAAATGAAGATGTCGTGATTGTCCGCGAGAACCGCCATGTCCGACGCCTTGCTCGAAGCCATCAGTTTCGCCGCACGCGTTCACCGCCACCAACAGCGGAAGGACAAGGAGACGCCGTATGTGGGCCACGTCTTCCGCGTGGCGATGATCGCCCGGCACGTCCTCGGCGTGGACGACCCGAAGGTCCTCACCGCGGCCGTGCTGCACGACACCATCGAGGACACGACGACCGACTTCGACGAACTGGCCGAGCAGTTCGGCGACGAAGTCGCGACGTGGGTGGCCGCGCTGACCAAGAACACGACGCTGCCGGACGCGGAGCGGGAGGCCGACTACACGCGGCGGCTCGCGGCCGGCGGGTGGCAGGTGTGCGTCTGCAAGCTCGCCGACATTTACGACAACGTGACCGACTGCCGGAAGCTGACCATCGCCCAGCAGCAGAAGGCACTGGCGCGGTCGAAGATGTACCTCGACGCCCTGCGGCCCACACTCACGCCGGAGTCGCGGACGGCGTTCGCCGTCGTTGAAAAGCGGGTCGCCGACCTCGAAAAACACTTGGCGTCGGCTTGAGTTCCTGAGAATAATCACAACATACGCCTCCGAGGACTCCCGATGATCGCGAAGAAGTTGGCCGTCGCCGCCGTCGTGTTGATGTTGGGCGCGGGCGTCGCGTCGGCTTGCCCGTTCTGCTCCGTGCAGGGCCAGACGCTCGCCGGCGAGGTGAACCAAGCCGACCTCATCGTGCTCGGCGTGCTCAAGAACGCGAAGCCGGACCGGAACGACTTCTCGAAGGGCACGACGGAGCTGCACATCGACTCGGTCGTAAAGGACCACCCGTACCTGAACGGCAAGAAGGTGCTCGTCCTCCCGCGGCTGATCCGCATCGACCCGGCCGCGGCCGAGGTGAAGACGCTCGTGTTCTGCGGCCTCTACAGCACGACCTCGGACACCGCCGCCGCGGCCGTCGCGTCCACGGCCGTCCTCGTGAACTTCGACCGCTACCAGCTCGACCCGTACCGCGGCGACGAGTTGGAGAAGGACAGCAAACTCCCGGCGTACCTCAAGGGCGCGGCCACCGTCCGCGAGAAAGACCCCGTTTCCCGGCTGACGTACTTCTTTGACTACCTCGACTCGCCGGAGTCGAAGATTTCGACCGACGCGTTCCTGGAGTACGCGAACGCCGACTACAAGGACGTGCGAACGACATCGGAGAAGGTCAACCTCGACAAGGTTCTCGGTTGGCTCGAGGACAAGCAGACGCCGGCGTCCCGGTTCGGCCTCTACGGGATGATGGTCGGGCACAGCAAGAAGCCGGAACACGCGGCGGCGCTGAAGGCGATCCTCGACAACCCGAAGCAGCAGTATTCCAGCGGCCTCGACGGCGTGCTGGCCGGGTACATCCTGCTCGACCAGAAGGCCGGGTGGCAGTACCTGCTCGACACCCTGAAGGACGAGAAGAAGGACTTCCAGGTTCGGTACGCCGGGCTGCGCGTCCTGCGGTTCTTCTGGGAGAGCCGGCCGGACGTGATCCCGCACGAGCAAGTCGTCGAGGGGATGAAGTTGCTCGTCACGCAGTCGGACATCGCCGACCTGCCGATCGAGGACCTGCGGAAGTGGGAGCGGATCGACGTGGCCGAGTGGATTCTAAAGTACGGCCAGCAGGACTCGCACGCACAAATCCCGATCGTCCGCCGGGCCGTGCTGCGGTACGCCCTGACGGTGGAAGCGAAGTGCGAGCCGGCGAAGGTCTACGTTAAGGAGGCCGAGAAGAAGGACGCGGAGCGGGTCAAGCTGGTGCGAGAGATGCTCGCCGACGAGAAGCCGAAGGCCGTGCCGCCGGCCGTGAAGCAGTAGTCGGCTGGACACGGCGGCCGGGAATCGGGTCTACTCTCCGACGCCACCCGAGGGTTAACCGTGAGAGTAGCCGCCGCCTTCGTCCTGCTCGTTCTTTCGGCCCCGCTGTTCGCGTGCAGCTTCTGCGGCGACGGGTTCAGCCGCCGGCAGCCGTTGCGGGAGCGGTTCGCGGAATCGAAGGTTGTCATCGCGGGCGTGCTGAAGAACCCGGTCGCCCGCGACGACGGGACCGGCACGACCGAGTTCCACATCACGCACGTTCTGAAGGCCGACGCGGCGCTCGGCAAGGCAACGGCCATCACGATTCCGCGATACCTGCCGGTCGTCGCCGACACGCCGCCGGACTACCTGTTCTTCTGCTCCGTCGTGGACGGCAAGGTCGAGCCGACGCACGGCATCCCCTGCACGAAGGCCGTCACCGAGTACCTCGCCGCCGTCGCGAAACTCGACCCCAATTCCGTTGAGCAGCGGCTCGGCTACTTCTTCCGACAACTCGACGCGCCGGACCCGACGGTTTCGGCCGACGCGTTCATCGAGTTCGCGCGCGCCCCGGACGCGGACATCGTGAAAGCGCGGGCGTACCTCGACCGCAAGAAGATTCGCGGGTGGATCGCCGACCCGAAGACGCCGGAGGAGCGGGTCGGGGTGTTCGGCCTCCTGCTCGGCCTCTGCGGCGACAAGGCCGACGCCGACTGGCTGCTCGCGGAGTTGCGGGCCGCGAAGCCGAGTGAGCGCGTGTCAGCAAACCTCGGCGGTTTGCTCTGCGGATTGATCCTGCTGAACCCCGAACACGGTTGGAAGCTGACGGCCGAGGTTCTCGCGTCGCCGACCCGCGGGTTCAGCGACAAGTTGAACGCGATCTCCGCCCTGCGATTCTTCCAGGCGACGCGGCCGAAGGAGTGTAAAGAACAGATTCTGACATGCCTGAAGGTGGTGGTCGCGAACAACGACCTTGCGGACCTGGCGATCGACGACCTGCGCCGCTGGGGCTGGTGGGACCTGACCGGGACGGTGCTGGAGCAGTACGCGAGGCACGCGGCCCCGTCGGTCCGCCGCGGCGTCGTCCGGTACGCACTGCAGTGCCCGGAGGAGACCGCGAAGCGGTTCGTCAACGACGTGCGGGCGACCGACCCGGCACTGGTCAAAAAAGTGGAAGACGGCCTGAAACTCTACGAGAAAAAATAGGGCGAAAGCCCGCGGATGAACATCCGCGGGCAGACCACCTCACTTCGCGAACTGCCAGTTCTCGTCAAAGATCCCCGCCGCCACCACCTCCGCCGCGGCCGGGTCCGCCTTCGTCGGCGACGGCTTCAGCACCGCCCAATCGCCCAGCCGCGGGTAGAGCTGCGCGTTCGTGCCCTTCAACTCCGCCGCGTGGAACGTGTGCCCACTGTTCAGCACCACGTACCTCCCCGGCACGGCCGGGTGCGGGTAGATCATCGCCGGCACGTGCGTCTTCGCGTCGTACTCGACGCCGTTGACGACCAGCTTCTCGGCCGTCCACGCGATCGGCAGCTTCGGCAGCACGGCCTTGATCGCCGGGTTCGTGTCCGGCGTGCCGAACAGGATGGCCGAGTGCCCGGCCTTCTCGCCGACCGGCAGCGTGCCGCGGAAGAACTTGTCCCACTCGTACCCGAACCGGTCGAACGCGGCCTTCGCCCACCCGTCGCCGGTCGGCCCGACGACGCGGAATGGCGTGTGGAACACGTCGTCGATCGGGCCTTGCAGCCCCGGCGACTTCCGCAGCCCGCCGGCGTCCTTCGCGACGGCCCAGCCGTGGCCCCCCTTCGTGAAGCTCGTTCCGGCCAGCTGCTTCCCGTCGATCACGACGCCGGAAACGCCGACCTCCTTCGGCAGGTTCAACGTCAACCGGCTGACGTTCTTCGTCGAGACGACGACTTGCTTGTCCTTCAATTCCGCGTCCACGACGGCCTTCTCGTAATGCCGTTCGAGGCCGTCGATGGTGACCCAATCGCACGTCGGGTAGCGGAGGGTGTAGGTCACGAACCGCACCCGCGGGGCGACCTTCGGCCGGCCGTCCTTCAGGTACTTCTCGAACTCGGTTTCGACCTTCGCCAGCCACTCCGGCGGCTGCTTGTGCTCCAACCCCGGTGCGACGAGGTGCGTGAACCGCAGCGACTCTTTGAACTCCTTGAGAGCGTTCTCGATGTTGTCGGCCGCCGCCTTCTGCGGGTCCTTCTCGCCGGAGTACGCCACGACCGGCACGTTGAATACGTTCTCCGCGTAGTTCACCGCGTCGTAGATTTTTAGGCATCGCTCCTGGTGGTCCGGTAGCGTCGGCAGGTTCTTGATGTACCCGTGCGTTGTCGTGAACCCGGCCCCCGGACTGATCGCGACGAACTTCGACGGGTGGTGCAGGCCGATGTGCCACGTCCCGGCCCCGCCCATCGAAAACCCGCGCAGGACGACCCGCGACTCGTCGATACGGCCCTTCTCCTCGCCCAGAAAGTGGCCGACGGCCTCGAACACGTCCTGCTCGCCGGCCCAGCGGTAGGCGTTGTTCCCGCGGCCGTAGATTTCCAGGACGACGCGGTCGGTCTTCGACCCGCCCTTCGCGGTCTCCTTCCCGTTCAGGAACTTCACCTCGGAGAGCGTCTGGTCGCGGCCGTGCAGCACGACATCGAGCCGCCATTTCTTGTCGCCGGTCCCGAAGCCGTCCGGCAGCAGGACGCTGTACGGCTGGACCGAGCCGTCGATCTTCGAGCGGTACGCCCGTACGACCGGCTTGCCGCGCACGTCCCGCCACGGGGCCTTCCCGCCGGCCGCGGCCTTCGCCCGCGCCAGCCCGGCGTCCAGGACCGTCAGCGTTTGCTTGGCGGAATCCTTCGCGAAGAACTCGCCGTGCCGCGTCGCCCACTCGGCGGCCTTCAGGTAAACCTCCACGTCCGGCGACGCGGCGGGAATCGCGGCGACGGCCTTCCGCAACTGCTCGGTCTTCGCCGCGATCTGCTTCTGCGATTCCGCGTCGAGGGCCACGGCCTTCGGCGTCTCGAAGTTCGGCTGCGCGAATAGCGGCGTCGCCGACAGAATCGCTGCCAAGAGCGCGATAGGAGTTCTCACGGCCGGTCCCCACGGGTGCGGAAGAGGGTCTGTGGGAACACGGTAGCGATTGCTCCCGCGGGTCGCAAGCGCCGGCCCCGGCCGTACAATGCCCCGCACGGGACGGACCGGCCGTCCCGGCGCACCCCGTAGGAGACACACTCATGTCGATCAAACTGCTGCTGCTCTGCTTCGTCGGCCTGGCCGTCCTCGCCGCCAACGGGGCGCGGGCCGCCAACCCGGTGGCCGTCGTCGAAACGTCGATGGGCACGATCAAGATCGAGCTGGACGAGGCGAAGGCCCCGATCACGGTCAAGAACTTCGTCACCTACGCCGAGGCGAAGCACTACGACGGGACGATCTTCCACCGCGTCATGGGGGCGGAGAACACGCCGAACAAGAAGGACTTCATGATCCAGGGCGGCGGGTTCGAGCCGGGGATGAAGCAGAAGAAGACGATGGACGCGATCAAGAACGAGGCGTCCAACGGCCTCAGCAACAAGAAGGGGACGATCGCCATGGCCCGGACGAACGACCCGGACAGCGCGACCAGCCAGTTCTTCATCAACGTCGGGGACAACACGTTCCTGGACAAGTCGTCGCAGAGCGACGGGTACGCGGTGTTCGGCAAGGTGACCGAGGGCATGGACGTGGTCGAGAAGATCAAGGCCGTGCCGACCGGCAACAAGGGCGGCCACGGCAACGTCCCGACCGAGGACGTGGTCATCAAGTCCGTGAAGATCGAGAAGAAGTAGCCACCGGACGTGGAACCCGGAGCGGTAGCGACGGGGTGTGGAGGCAGCCTCTTCACCCCGTCGCTACCGCTCCGGGTTCTACTGTTTTTGGGCGGTCACTCCGCCGGTTCGAGCTCGGCGGTCATCGACCCCTGGCACCGCTTGATCGTCGGGTCCGGGCCGTAGGCGTGGATCTGCTCCTGCTTCAACTCGGCGACCTCCTTCGCGCCGGTGAAGACGACCGCCCGCCCCTGCTTGTCCACCTCGTCGGCCAGCTTGTACCCCTTCTCGACCGGGTGGCCGAACAACTCCTTCAGCATCAGGATCACGTAGGCGTAGGAGTGGTCGTCGTCGTTGAGCAACACGACGTGGTACGGGGGCTGGCGGCGGGTCCGCTGTTCGCTCTCCGTTTCCAGTTCCGGCAGTGTCGCCGTGTCGCTCATCGTGCGGACCTCCCGTGTCGGCTACTTGACTTCGAGCTCGGCCGTCGAGCGGACGCCGGGGCCCCGCGCGTGGAGGCCGGTCCCGCCGACGTTCGGCCCGAGCCGGCCGAGGCAGACGAGGGCGATGTCGTCGTTCTGCGGCCGCCCGCCGGCGTGCTTGCGGACCGCCTTCACGAGCCGCTCGCCGAGCGCCCGCGGCCGGTCGATCGGCCCGAGCGGCGACTCGCGGGTGAGCGTCGCCGTGATCCCCTCGTACCCGAACATCGCGTCCGCCGGGGACATCGCGTCCGTCACCCCGTCGGTGAACACGACCAGGTTGTCCCCCGGATCGAGCGCCACCTCGACCGCCTCGTAGGGGAACCCTTCCACGATGCCCAGGGCGAGGCCGCTCTGCTCGTTCGTGATGACCTCTTCCAGGCTCCGGTCGTCCACCCGGTACCGCATCGGGTTCAGGTGGCCGGCGTTCACCATCGTGACCTTGTGCGTGGCCGGGTCGAGGACCATCGCGGCCATCGTCACGAACCGGTCGCCGATGCCGCCGCGGATGAGCTGGTCGCTGAGCATCTGGATCGCCGTCGGCACGTCCGGCTGCGTCAACATGCAGAACCGGGCCTCGGCGCTCAGCTTCGCCATCAGGAGCGCGGCGGGGACGCCCTTCCCGGCCACGTCGCCGAGGAGGACGGCGATCCGGCCGTTCGGCAGCGGGATGAACGTGTAGTAGTCCCCGCCGACCGTCTGGGCGGCGCTGTAGTCGCTGAAGAACTCGTACCCGTCGATGGCCGGCATCGTCCGCGGCAGGAAGTCGAGCTGCACCTTCCGGGCGATCTCGATCTCGTTCTGCAACTTCTCGCGGGCCATCGTGACCTCGTGCAGCCGGGCCTTCTCGATGGCCACGCCGGCGAGGTTCGCCACGATCATCAACAGCCGCAGGTCGTCCTGCTTGAACTTCTTGCCGCGGTCCTGGGTGTCCAGTTGCATCGCGCCGATGGCCACGCCCTCGGCGTTCGTGAGCGGCACGCACATCACGGACCGGATGCGGAACTCGGCGATGGACTGGGCCGCCCCCAGGGCCATGTCGCTGGACGCGTCCTCGCTCAGGTACGCGGTCTGCGTCTCCATGCACTTCCGCACGATCGTCCGGCTGAACCGGTGGTCGTCCGCCGACCCCTGCCGGCGGGCCTTCACCACCTTCGGGATGAGCTTCTTGTCCTCGGCCAGGATGATGAAGCACCGGTCGGCCTGGCGGAAGACGCCGAAGCTCGTGTCCGCGATGGACGACAGCAGCGGCTCGAGGTCGAGCTGCTTCGACAGCCCGATGCTGATCTCCAGTAGCGCCCGCAGCTTGTCGCTCGGCTGGCCGCCCAGGAGGTCCGCCTCGGAACTCTTGGAAACCATGTGCTCGATGCTGCTGTTGTCGCTCTTCAGGTCCTCGTCCACCGTGTCGTTCGCGTCGGCCTGGCGGCCGAACTCGGCCGGCAGGATCGGCTTGCCCGGCGGCGGCGGCGGGGCCTTCTCCACCTGGAACAGGTACTGGAAGTCGCAAATCTTGATCCGGTCGTCGTGCTTCAGCACGTGCCGCTCGGTGATCTCGCGGTTGTTCACGATCGTCTTGTTGCGGCTCTTCAGGTCCTCGATGTAGAACTGCCCGTTCTCGTTGACGATCCGCGCGTGCTTGCGGCTGACGGCGTGGTTCGGCACGACGATCCCGCACACGTCCTCCCGGCCCATGACGACCTCGTCGGCGGTCAGCTGGTACGTCTGGCCGGGGCCCGTCATCCCTGGGGCCTTAATCAATTTCAAGGTTGGCATGGCGATACCGCGGATGAATCGGGTGTCGGCGCGGGAGAACGGTACGCCGAACCCGAGACGGATGAAACTTTTGATGATCCTACCCGGATTGTCCGGGGGATGCAAGGAAACCGGACGACCGGCGGGCGACGGGCGGCCCCGAGTGAGGAGCGACACCGCCGGCCGGTTTTTGCCCGCTTTCCGCCGCCGGACGGAAACTAGGATAGAATGGGCGTACCGCGTTTTCTCGTGGGGAACGAACCATCATGGCGAAAAATTCGCCCCGAAAGCGAAAGCCGAAGCCCCGCGTCGGCGGCATAATTGGCGTCGGCCTGGACAACCGGGACGGCGAGAAGCGGATCACCCGGACGGAGGAGATGGTCCTCGTCGGCGGGTCCGCGGAGACGCACGAGCGGATGCAGGAGACGGCCATCAAGTTTAGCGAAGGACTGGAGAAGTTGGGGAAGAAGCTGCCGGAGGTGTCCGTGAAGCAGGCCCTCGACCTGCTCCGGGAGGCCCACGAGCGGACCGGCCGGTGACCCGCCAATTCCGCCCGGCCTTGTACGAATAACACGTCACGAAACCTTTCGATCCCGGTCGGGGTATGACTCACCGAGGCTGGCCGTGACCGCCGACACCGACGTTGAACTGGTCCGGCGGTGTCTGGGCGGTGATGCCACGGCGATGCGATGCCTCGTCGAGCGCTTCCAAACCGACGTTTACGGCCTGTGCGTGCGGTTGCTACACCACGCCCAGGACGCGGAGGACGTGGCCCAGGAGGTGTTCATCCGCGTGTTCCGCAGCCTGAACCGGTGGGACAGTTCCCGCCACCTGCGGCCGTGGATCCTGGGCATCGCGATCAACCGCTGCCGGACGGCGATGGCGAAGCGGGTGAAGCGGCCGGAGACGGTCGATTACCTGCACGAGACGGCCGGGAAGGACGCGGAGGACGACAGCCAGGAGCTGACGGCCGCGATCCGGGCGGCCGTGGACGAGATGCGGGCGGACTACCGCGAGGTGTTCGTCCTGTTCCACGAGCGGGGCCGGTCCTACGAGGAAATCTCGGAAGCGATCGACCGCCCGGTCGGGACGATCAAGACGTGGCTGCACCGGGCGCGGACGGAAATCCTCGGCCGCCTCCGCCGCCACGGCCTCGTCCCGGCGGACGACGAACCTGCCAAGCGTGTAGAAGCGTAGAAAATACCATGACCGACGACCGGCCACTCACGATGCCCCCCGCCTGCGCCGCGTTCGACGCGACGGTGCAGCGCGTCCTCGACGGCGACCTGCCGCCGGCGGCGCTGGCCGAGGCCCACGCGCTCGACTGCCACGAGTGTCGCGAACTGGCGGGGGCCACGCGGGTACTCCTGGAAGGTCTGGCTACCATCCCTTCGCCGGTCCCGCCGGCGGATTTCGCGGACCGCATCGTTCCCGCGGCGGTCGCCGAGAGGAAGCGCTCGGCCGACCGCCGGTGGACGGCCCGCGTCGCCGCGTTCACGCTCGCCGCGTCCGTGCTGACGGCGTTCGTGCTGGCGAACCCGTGGCGGCCGACCGCCCCGCGCTCGCAGGAAATGGTCGCCGTGACAAAGACGCCGCCGTCGGTCGCGAAGTCGTTCGCGGAGGCGGGGTCGGCGTTCGTCTCGCTGACGAAGCGGGCCGCCGACGAGTCGTTCGCCCCGGCGAAGAGTCTGTTCGCGAACATCGACCTCCCGAAGCCTACTCCCGCCGTCGCCCCGCCGGACGCCCCGGACGCGGCGTCGGCCGTGCGGCCGATTACGAACACCGCGAAGCGGGCGCTGAACCTTTTCATCCGCGACGTGGGCGGGCTGGCGACGATCCCCCAAATGAAGTCCTAGCGGGAGCCGGTGGACCCCATGCGAACCCTTCTGCTGCTCGCCCTCCTCGCGGCCCCGGCCGCCGCACAACAACCCTCCGCCCGCGACGAACTCCTCCGCCTCGTCCCCAACGACACCGCCATCTGCTTCGTCGTGCAGGGCTTGCGCGAGCGGTCGAAGACGGTGTCCGCGTCGCCGCTGGCCGAGTGGGTGAGCGCGAAGTACAAGCCGCTCGTCGGGGCCGCGCCGGAGGTGCAGAAGCTCAAGGACGTGGAGGCCCTGTTCACCACGTTCCTCGGCGTGTCGCTGACCGACCTCCGCGACGACATCTTCGGCGACGCCATCGTGCTCGCGTACCAGCCCGGCCCGGTCGGAAGGCCGGAGGCCGAGCAGGGCTGCGTGATGGTCAAGGCCCGCGACCCGGCGAAGCTGGCGAAGCTCGTCGCGCAGCTCAACAACGTGCAGAAGTCCACGAAGGAACTGACCGGCGTGGACGAGCGGGTCCACCGCGGGCAGGCGTTCTACAAGCGGGCGAAGGCGGACGGGAAGGACGAGTTCTACCTGCTGAAGGACGGGCTGTTCGTGTTCGCGGCGCAGGAGGCGTCGATCCACGCGGTCATCGACCAGGCCCAGGCCGCGAACGCCGAACCGAGCGCGGTCGAGAAGTCGATCCGGCAGCTCGGCGTGCAGGACTCGTTCCTGCTGTGCTGGTTCAACCCACGGAAGCTCGACGCCGAGGTGAAGGCCCACGTCGCGACGGCCGGGTCGGCCCAGGACAAGGCGGCCCGCCAACAGTTCGCGCAAGTTTGGTTCGCCCTCGACAACCTCGCGATCTATTTGGATGCCGGGAAGGACCTGGAACTGGGCGTCGCGGCCGCGTACCGGGCGGACGCGATGCCGACCGAGTTGCGGACCATGCTGAAGCCGAACCCGACGCCGTCTTCGCTCTGGCAGTCGATCCCGGAGGACGCGCTGGTGGCCGTCGCCGGGCGGGTGACGGGGAGTCAACTGCTGGACGTGCTGCTCGCGTTCTCGCCGCCGGACGAGCGGGCGGCGGCCCGGCAGGAGGTCGAGAAGGCGATCGGGGCCGTCGTCGGCAAGGACAAGCTGCCGCCGATGCTCAAGGGCGTCGGCCCGGACTGGGGCCTGTGGGTCGCGCCGCCGAAGCAAGCCGGGTGGGTTCCGAACGTCACGGTCGCCGCCCGCGTGAACGATTCCGATGCGTCCGTTCCCGCGTCCGTCCTCAAGACGCTCGGGTTCTACGCTCAGCTGGCCCAGGTCCACTACAACCGCGACCACGACGACCAGATCGAGTCGAAGGACCAGCCGCTCGGCAACGTGGAGATGACCGTCTTCACCAACCCGAAGCTGTTCCCGCCCGGCGTCCAGCCCGCCTACGGTCTGACCGACGGCCACCTCGTCCTCGGCGGGTCGCCGGACCTCGTGCGTTCCTTCCGCAAGCCGGCCGGCGAGCCGAAGCCGACGGTCGAGGCCCCGGTCCTCCGCGTCAACGGCCTCCGGCTGCACGAGTACCTCGGCGCGCACGCGAAGGACATCGCCGGGTGGGTGGCCGACCGGCAGGACCGGCCGTTCGACGACGTGAAGAAGGAGATCGAGACGGTCGGCGAGTTCCTCGCCGTGCTGGACCGGGCGGAGGTGTTCGTCCGCGGCGACGGCGGCGTGGCCCGGTTCGCCGTCCGGTTGAAGTTCGTCAAGCCGCTCGCAAAATAGGCAGGCGTCCTGGGACCGCGGGCGTCCCGACCGCCACGGCCCCGGGCGCGTAAGACGGGTCCCCCAACGCAGGAAGGTGGGCGGGCGGGACGCCCGCGGTCCCAGGACCAAGCCACGCCGTTTAGAACCCCAAGCGACCCACCTTGAAGGCTTCCACGGCCGACGTTCGACTCGCGTGGCTGCTCCGGCTCGTCGGCGCGGCGCTGATCCTGGCCCTCCCCGCGAGCGTCCTACCGTTTTCCACGATGAACGCCGTCCACCGCGACGCGCTCGGCCTCGGCGAGCTGCCGGACGCCGTGATCGTGCAGTACCTCGCCCGCACCGCGTCGCTCTTGTACGCCGTCCACGGGGCGGTGCTGGTGTTCGCCTCGTTCGACGTGCCCCGCTACCGGCCGCTGATCGTCTTCCTCGGTTACTCAAACGGCCTGTTCGGAGGGGCCGCGTGCGCCGTCGATTTGATCTTCGGGATGCCGCTGTGGTGGGCCGCGTGGGAGGGGCCGCTCATCGTCGCGGCGGCTTTTCTGACGGTCCGGCTGGCGAAACGGGGGGCCGATTCTTCGGATTTTGCGCAAGTTTCGTAAAGTTCGGCGTCCGCGGCTGTATTCCCTCATGAGAACCCCGGCCCGCCAACGCCCGACCGACCGGTGGGTTATAATCACGGGGAAGAGCGGGAGGAAACAACCATGCGGCGCATCACCCTTACGGCACTCTTCGCCCTCGCCGGTCTCGCGGCCCTGACCCCGACGGCGTCGGCGCAGATTTTCAACCCGTGGGGCCTCGGCAGCCAGCCGAACCCGTGGGTCTACCAAACGGTCCGCCCCGGCCAGTATTACAGCGGTCAGTTCCTCGGCCGACTGCCGAACGGCACGCCGGTCGTGAACCCGTGGGTCCGGCCGACGGTTTACCCGGTCATCCCGGCCCAACTCTACAACTACTCGGTCAACTACAACTACCAGTCGCTGTGGAACCCGAGCCTGTACCCGGCGTACAGCCTGAATTACAACTCGAATTTTAACTACGGGTTCAACAACGACCTCCGGATTCAACCCGTGGAACAAGAAGTCGGGCGGCTCGTCCCGGTGAACCGCGACCTGGCCGTGAACCCGGTCAGCGGGACGGTCTGGAAGCCGAGTCGTGGGATCGCGCTGACCCGCGAGGGGGCGTTCTACCGGATTCCGGGGACCGGCTCCCTTAGCCCGTGGGGGACGTACCTGCCGGGCAGCGGCGTGTACGTGAACCCGTTCACCGGCACGCGGTACGACCCGTACACCGGCACCATCGTTCGTTAAGGCAGAGCAGGATTGAGAACAGGACGGGCGGCGACTTTCGCCGCCCGTCGTTCGTTTACACGAGCCGCCTCTTCAAGAGTTGCTTCCCCAACACCGGATCGCGTTCGGTGAACGGCCCCTCGACGGCGTCCTTGCCCAGCAGCCGGGCGAACATCTCGAACTTCGCGTCCAGGTCGTCGGCGTGGTGGAGGATCAGCACCTCCGGGATCATCGGCAACTTCGGCGACCCCCACTCCGGCCGCGTCAGGTGCGTCAGGATGACGTGTTCGAGCAGTTGGAGCAACTCCGGGTTGAACTCCGGGATCGCGCGGGCCGCGTCCCGTACCAAGTCACGCGAAAGTTGGACGTGCCCGATCAAGTGCCCCGCGACCGACAATTCCGAAGTCTGTCCGTCTCCCGTCACCGTCAGTTCCGCGACGCGGCCGATGTCGTGCAGCACGGCCCCGGCGACGACGAGGTCGCGGTTGAACGGCTTCAGGTTCGGGAACCGCTCCGCGTACCGGTCGGCCAGCCAGCAACAACTCCGCGTCACGTTCAGAACGTGTTCCAGCCACCCGCCGGGGAACGGGTAGAACGTCTTCAGTGTCGCGGGTAATTTCTTGAGTGTGTCGGCGTGCGTGTCCAACAGGTCGATGACGAGTTGCTTCAGCGGCGGGTCTTCGACTTCCTCATCGACCAGCGCCAGCAACTCGGCGAGCATCACGTGCGAATCGAACCGCGACCGCTCGAAGAACTCGGCCTCGTCCACGTCGTCCGCGTCCGTCGCCGCGCGGATCATGACGACTTCGATCTGCGGGCCGTACTTCTCGTGCTCGGCGTAGACGCCGCGGACCTTGTACACCGTGCCCGGCTGCCACGCCTTCTCGCAGTCGTGGAACAGCGGCGAATCGGACCACACGGCGCACGAGACGGTCTTCCGCCGGTCGCGGAACTTGCAGTTGAAGAATGCCTTGCCGTCGCGGGTGGACGTGCGGGTCTTCTCGGCCAAGAGCGCGAAGAAGTCGGCCGGCCCCTGACCGGCGACGAGTTCGTGCAGCTTCAGGATCGGCGGCTTGTCGCGGGCCATGTCATCGGACCAAGTTGTACAGGAACGGCGGCCTCGCCCAGTCCCACAGCCGCGACGGGTCGGCGTCGGCCGTCACCGGGTCGGAGTTCCACAGCCACGCGTCATAGTACAGGCACGGGGCGTGAATCGCGAACGAGAACAGCCCGACGGCCGCGAGGACGACCCACCCAGCGCGGCGAGAGAGGAGCCACGCGACCGGCCGCACGAGGAAGAGTGCGAGGATCGGGACGACTTCCGCAACCAGCCGCGAGCCGTAGCAGAGGCCGCCCCACCAGATCGGCCACGACGCGATGAGCAGCAGGTGAAGCCCGACCATGCCGACGGCGAACGCCGTCCAGCCGCGGGGTTGTGCGTC
Source organism: Limnoglobus sp. (assembly GCF_059499385.1). Lineage (NCBI taxonomy): Bacteria > Pseudomonadati > Planctomycetota > Planctomycetia > Gemmatales > Gemmataceae > Limnoglobus > Limnoglobus sp. The sequence goes on from NZ_JCABYM010000081.1 coordinate 74,222, forward strand.
CCCTTCACGAGCCGCCGGAATCATTCGCAGGATCAGGAGCAACAGCCACGGCTGGTAGACGAGCAGCCCGCGGCCGGGGCTGACCAGCACGCCCCAGAGGTTCTCGCCGGGGAACCACCGCTCGGCTAAGACGGCCATCGACGGGCCGAACGGCGTGCGGTAGATCGACCAGTACAGCACGCCCCACGGCAGATACCACAGCGCCGCCAGCAGCGGGAGCAACAGCCCGCGCCGCCAATCGCGGGCCAGCACCCAGAGGCCGAACGGCACGAGGAACGTCACCGCGGACGGCCGACACGCGAGCATCCATCCGCACGCCAGCGATTGCGCGAGCAACCCCTTCCAACCCGGCCGGCCGTTCGCGCGGAACTCGACGAGCAGGGCGAGCAGCATCCAGAAGACGACGCCGCCTTGCTGCCACAGCAGCAGGCCGAGCGTTGAGGCAAAGACCGACCCCGCCGCCATCAGCCACGTCACGGCGAACGCGGCCGACGGCGGGCCGAAGTGCAACGCGATGAGGAAGAACATCCCGAGCGAGCACCCGGCCGTGATTGCCGCCGTCAGTTTCTCGATGCTCAGGTGTAACTCGTCGTCCATCAGGTCGTGGCCCGTCGCCCCGGCGAGGGCGACGACCGGGCACGCGAACGCTTCCATCCCGGCCGGGTACGCGGAGTAGCGGCCGGCGCGACAGGGAACCTCGCGGATGAAGTAGGCGTGTCCTGGGCCGTAGGCGTCCCACCGCCGGAAGCACGACGGCGGCTCGAAGCGCGACAGTTCGCGGTCGCCGTGCTGGTAGAGCTGCACCACCGTCGGCACGACCGGCAGCGTGTCGCCGGTCCAAACCTCATGCGTCGTCTTCGCGTAGAAGAAGCTCGCCGGGAGCGCCACGCCGAACAGCGCGACGAGAATGCCGACCCTGTCCGTCGGCCGCGCCCGGAGGCGGATGCTGATTTCAGAGAGGCGAGCGATGAGCGAAGTCGGCAGCGAGAGTAGCACCGTTAGCCCGAGGCCGGTGACGAGCGAGAACCGACCGACGCGGTGCGCCACCAGACCGGACGTATAGTTTCGGAACAAGTACGCGACGACGAACGTGAGCAGCAGCACCGCCGCGCGGCGGGTCGCCGTCTTTCGGTCTAGAAGTTGCGCGGCGGACGTGAGAATCGTGAGGCCGAGCAGCACGGCCGGTCCCGTCGTGCGGACGCGGCCCCAGATGGTCGCGTAGACCATCCCGACGGCAGCGAGAAACAGCGCCCACTCGACGGCGGACTTCACCGACAACCGGCGATGGTTCGCGATTTTCGGCGCGGAAACGGAAAGGCCAACCATCGTCACCCTCGGATCGGGGTGACGAGGATACCACCGCGGGAGAAATGGCGTCAACGCGAGCGGGAACAGTAGAACCCGGAGCGGTAGCGACGGGGTGTTGCGGAACACCCCGTCGCTACCGCTCCGGGTTCCACGAGATTACGCGATCAGCATCGACGATTCGGACTGCTGGAGGATTTGCTTCGCCACCGCGTTCGGGTGGTAGCCGGCCGGCAGTCGGACCAGCCGCTTCGCGTGGGCGGCGCACAGCCGCTGGACTTCGGGGAAGTCGAGCGTCGCCCACCGCACGGCGAACAGCACGAGCGACACGTCCGGCCGCGCGATGTTCGCCTCCGCGTCCGGGCCGCACACCCACCGGAGTTCCGCCAGTTCCAGCGCCCGCTCGAGTTGCAGCTTCTCCGCCGGGCGGACGTGGCCGCCGATCAGCACGACCTTCGCGCCGCGCAACCGGGCGGCCGTCGCGGGCACGTCGGGGGAGTAAATCCGCGTCCCCTCCGGCACGATCAACTGGCCGGCCAGGAACTTGTCCACTTCGCTCAGTACGGCCGCCGCCTTCACGGGGACCATCACGTCCTCGGGGATGCCGTCCAGCACCGGTAGCAGCCCGTCCCGCAGCTCCGGGCTGTTCGCCGGGATGCCGGTGCTCACCGCCTCGTCGAGCAGTTCCATCACCCGCGGCCACTCGTCGTACCGCTCCGGGCCGTCCGCCGCCGCCTTCTTCAGCTTGAACTTCAGGTTCGCGAGCACCTTCTTCGCGCCGCTCGTTTGCTTCTTGAGCGCGCCGAGCGGTTCGGCCGCCGCCGCGATCCGCTTCCGCAGGTCCGGCCACGTCCGCGGATCGACCCGGTCCTCCCGCCGCAGGTAGCGGTGGATGTACGTGTTCCGGGCCGTCGCCAGCTCGCGGACCGTCACGTAGAGCTGAATCTGGTCCGCGTCCGGCCGCGGGTTGCCGGTGTCGATCACGGCGGAGAAGAGCAGCGACTGCGCCTCGGCCGCGAGGTTGAGCGCGAGCAGCATCTGGTCCGGCTCGACCTTCGCCGCGGGGTCGGTGGCGAGTTGCAGCAACTCGGCCGCGTCGGCGGCCGTGACGTACCCGCCGACGAGGTCCTCCCAAACGACCGACGACCGCGACAGCGCGGACATGTCTAGCATCCAGAGCGTACACTTCGGCAACTTCTCCGCGTGCGACCGCACCTCCGCGACGGCCGACAGGTACTGCCCTTCGTCCATCAGATTGGCGTACTTCTTGCTCACCAGCCGGGCCGCCTCCCCCTTCGTCCGGCAGCGGGCGGCGATGATCGCCGGCTCCTGCGGCATCCAGCCGAGCGAGTCGCCGGACTCGTGCTCCTCCGCCCGCCGGACGGCGTGCGCGATCACGGTACTCGGCGACGGGTGGTGGATGTTGACGGGGATCGGCGGGGCCGCGGGCCGCGGCGGGGGCGGGTCCGGGGCCGGAACGTCCGGCCGGGGCACGGCTTCGGACCAACCGGCCAGGGCGCGGCCGAGCGTCGCGACCTCGTGCCGCAGTTTCGGATCAGTTTGCACCAGCTGCTGGACGCGATCCAACAACGGGGCGAGTGCCGACAGCAAGTCACCGGACATGAGGTAGTCACTGTTGAGTGGGCTTGACGCAATCCTATAGAGTGTAAAGATCATGTAAAACAAAAAAAATCCGGCGGGTCATCCCGCCGGATTCGACCTGTTCCTCAAAATCGGACTACGCGCTCTTCTTACCCGGTTTCCGCTCGAACAGCCGCCGCGTTCCGCGGACCACGTCGGCGCTGACGACGTGCGTGCCCTTGTGTTCCAGGTCGGGCAGTTCGTACATCACGTCCACCATCAGGTCCTCGACGATCGCCCGCAACCCGCGTGCCCCGGTGTCGCGGGCCTTCGCCAGCCGCGCGATCTCCCGCAGCGCGCCGTTCTCGAACTCGATGTTCGCCCCTTCCATCTCGAATAGCTTCTGGTACTGCCGCACGAGCGCGTTCTTCGGCTCGGTCAGAATCTTGATGAGCGCGTCCTCGTCGAGCGGGTCGAGCGGGGCGAGGACCGGCAGCCGGCCGACGAACTCCGGGATCATGCCGAACTCGATCAGGTCGTCCGCGATCACCTGGTTCAGCAGCTCGGCCTCCGTACTCTCCCGCCGGTCGGCGCTCGCGCCGAACCCGATCGTCTTGCGGCCGATCCGCTTGCTGATGATGTCCGTCAGCCCGACGAACGTGCCGCCGCAGATGAACAGGATGTTCGACGTGTCGATCTGGATGTACTGCTGCTCCGGGTGCTTCCGTCCGCCCTGCGGCGGGACGTTCGACACCGTCCCTTCGAGCATCTTCAGGAGCGCTTGTTGCACGCCCTCGCCGGACACGTCGCGGGTGATGCTGACGTTCTGGCTCGTCTTCGCGATCTTGTCGATCTCGTCGATGTACACGATGCCCCGCTGCGCCGCCTCCACGTCGAAGTCGGCCGCGTGGAGCAACTTCAGGAGCAGGTTCTCCACGTCCTCGCCGACGTACCCGGCCTCGGTCAGCGTCGTCGCGTCGCCGATGGCGAACGGCACGTCGAGCACCTTCGCGAGTGTGCGGGCCATGAGCGTCTTGCCGCTGCCGGTCGGCCCGACGAACAGGATGTTGCTCTTCTCGATCTCCACGTCGCTCCGCCCGCCGTCGGCGTGGGCCAACCGCTTGTAGTGGTTGTGGACGGCGACCGAGAGGACCTTCTTCGCCCGGCCCTGGCCGATGACGTACTGGTCGAGCTTCTCCTTGAGCGCCCGCGGGCTGGGGGTGCCGACCGCGGCGACCTTGCCGCCGCCCCGCCGCTTCTTCTCCTGCTCGATGATCGACTGGCAGAGTTCGATGCACTCGCCGCAGATGTACACGTCGCCGGGGCCTTCGACGAGCGGCCCCACGTCGCGGTGGCTGCGGCGGCAGAAGGAGCAATACGCGTTACGGTTTCGCCCGGTGGCGGTGGTCGGGCGGCGGGTGCCACCGTCCCCGGAGTTGCGGTCTGCCATCGACGCCTCGGAAGGGAGGGAATGATTGCCGGTTGTGTCGCCCGGCCGGTCGTGCCGGGCGTGGCTGAACTATATCTCGCCGCTAATTGTTACGGGACATCGGTTGTGCCAGATTGTCCCGCACTTCCGCCCGCGACCCGGCGGGTCTGCCGATTGTACACCCCTTGCGGCGTCGGGAGACCGAGTAAATTTTTCAACCCGGCGATTCGGACTGCGGCGGCGTCCCGTTCTGGCCGACATCCGGGTCCGGCTTCGGCTTCACGGCCGGCAACGGCTTGATGCCGAGGCTCCCTTTCATCTTCGCCGCCATCTTGTTGCGGACCCGCTCGTACTCCTCGTCCGAGAGTTCGCCGTTCTCGTACATCTCGCGGAACGACGTGAGGGTCATCGCCGGGTTCTCGCAGTCCTCGACGCGCCGCCGCGCCCACACCTTGAAGAAGGCAAAGATCACGCCGATCACGATGAGCGCGACCGCGAAGATGATCCCGGTGACGAACAGGTCCTGGCGGGCCTTCGCCTTGTCGAGCGGCGGCTTCGGCGGCGGGGCCGGTTGTTGTTGGACGACCTCGGCCATGGGGTCGGCCGGGGCGGGCGGGTCGCCCATCGGCATCGGGGCCGGGGCGGGTTGAGCGTTGGGGTCCATGCGATTCTCGGCAGAAGGGCGAGCCGGATAACTCCAACTTAGGCGGTCGGCGGGTTGGAGTGAAGAATGGCCCGCAGATGACGCGGACTTCGACGCGGATAAAAACCGGATAAGAAGAAATCCAATCCTGGTTTTGATCCTCTTCATCTGCGCCGAAGTCTGCGTCATCTGCGGGCCATCGTACTTCAACAAAATCCCCTGCCGCTTCCCTTCCGCCGCTACCGACCGTCCGGCTTTGTGAAACCTGATGATCCGAACATTCGCGCCGCTCGCACGGAGCTTCCTCGCCGCTTTCGCACCGATTCGCCCGCCGCCCCCCGACGCGAACGCCGGTCGTGGGGTAGACTTCGGCGACGTAATCCGATTCGGCCGGGCGTGCCCAACTTGACGGCGGGCCGGGGCCGTTTATAATTCCGGGCAGCATCAACGGATTGATGCCGTTGCGATTACGTCCGACGTTCCCTCCCCGTAACCCGAGCGGCCCGCACGACCTCCCAACGTGGCTCACCGACGGCCCGTTTGCCGACTTCCACCCGGCACCCGTCACACGAAATGAGCCAGCAGGTCTTGCCGACCCCTCCGAACGGCGGACGACCGCGACCCCTACTTGCCCACGGGCTTCGTTCCTCCCGACCCACACCGCCGCGAAGACGAAGCCGTCGGGTAGACGATCAGGTGCATCCGTGCCGCGCGACTTGGTGGAACTCAAGAATCAGGTCAAGGCCGCCAGTGACATCCTCGATGTCATTTCGGGCTATTTGCCGATCACGCAGGTCGGCAAGACGCACAAGTGCGTCTGCCCGTTCCACAACGACACCCGGCCGTCGCTGCAGATCGACCGCAAGTGGCAGAACTTCCACTGCTGGGCGTGCGGCGCGAAGGGGGACGTGTTCACGTTCGTGGAGAAGTACGACAAGGTCGGGTTCCTCGAAGCGATGAAAATTCTGGCGCACCGGGCCGGCATACCGCTCGACGACCCAAGCGCGTCGCCGCAGGACACGCACAAGCTGCACCTCTTCGGCGTCATGAAGTGGGCGCAGGAGAAGTACCAGCAGCACCTCCTCGAATCGGCCGAATCGCAGGCGGCGCGGAAGTACCTCGGCGAGCGGCACCTCGCCGGGCCGAGCGTGCGGCAGTTCGGCCTCGGGTTCGCCCCGCTCGACGGCGAGTGGCTGGTGAAGCAGGCCGCGACGGACAGGGTTTCGACCGAACTGCTCGTCGAAGTCGGCCTGATCGCGGCGCGGGACGAGGGCCGCGGGTTCTACGACCGGTTCCGCGACCGCGTGATGTTCCCGATCCGGGATGTGCAGGGCCGGACGGTCGGGTTCGGCGGCCGGATCATGCCGGACTCGCCGTATGCGGTCCGCGGGCCGAAGTATTACAACACGCCGGAAACGCTCCTCTTCAAGAAGCAGGAACAACTCTACGGCATCGACCTCGCCCGGCACGCGGGGAGCGCCGCCGGGTTCCTCGCCGTCGTCGAGGGCTACACGGACGTGATGATGGCCCACCAGTGCGGCGTCGCGAACGTCGTCGCCACGATGGGGACCGCGCTCAACGCCCGGCACGTGGCGCAGTTGATCCGCCATGTGAAGAAGATCGTCCTCGTCTTCGACGCCGACGACGGCGGCAACACGGGGGTGGACCGCGCCCTCGAAATCTTCGTCAGCCAGGACGTGGAACTCGCCGTCGCCGCGCTGCCGCCGGGCCTCGACCCGGCCGACCTGCTCGCGCAGCCGGACGGCGTGCAGGTCTTCCGCGACGCCCTCGCGTCCGCCGTGGACGCCCTCGACTTCAAGTTGAACCAGCTCTTCGCCAAGTCGGAGAACGAGAGCATCGACGGCACGCGGCGGATGCTCGACGTGATCCTCGGCATCATCGCCCTCGCCCCGCCGGTCCCCAGCCAGGCGGCGCAACTCAAGCAGGAACTGATCCTCACGCGGTTGGCCCAGCGATTGGGTCTGGAACTGCGATCCGTCCGCGGGCGGCTAAAGGAGCTGCAAATCGACCGCCGGCGGCGGGAACAGCGGGAAGCGGCCCGGCCGCAAGAATTGCCCCTGAAGCCGGACGCGGCGCGTGTTATAAATCCACCAGCGAAATCTGGCGCGCCGCCGGTCCTCGAACGGCAGTTGCTCCAGATTCTGCTCGCCGAGCCGGACCTGGTCCGCGAGGCGAAGGCGGGCGTGCCGTCTGATAGCATCACGCACACCGGGCTGAAGCGGATGCTCGTCGAGTTGTACGCCCTGCTCGACCGCTCGTTGTCGCCGGAGCTGGACAACCTGCGGGTGCAGCTGATCGACCGCCCGGACCTCGCGGCCGTGGCGATGGACTTGCAAGAGGTCGGGCGTAGTATTTCCGACCGGCCGTTGTACTTTAAGAAAGTCGTCGAGGGCTTCGCGAAGCAGACGGTCGAAGCCGAGAAGCGGTCGTTGAAAGAGCAGTTGGGCGGGGTCGGCACGGATGACGCCGCCGCCCTCGACCTCCTCCGCCGGCTCCAGGGCCGGTCGAAGGGGATCGACTGACGCAGAAGGCCGGCGACGGATCGCCGGCGTGCGGCCACCTTCGGCCGCATTCGCCTCGTTACCGTTCCGACCGCCGCGTCCCCCACGCGGCGGCCCACAGGCACGGGAGATTTCGGATGACGGACGTTAAGACCGACGACCAGGTCCTCAAGGCCCTCATTGAAAAGGGCAAGCAGAGCGGGTCGCTCACCTTCGACGAGGTGAACCAGGCCCTCCCCGAGGGCACGTCCGAGTCCGGGCGGCTCGAAGACATCCTCGAGCAGCTCGAACAGAACGGCATCAACGTCATCGACCCGGAAGAGGCGGACGAGCCCGCCAACGGCGTCGCCGAGGAGGCCATCCTCGCGGAAGACGAGGCCCTCTTCTCCGACAACGAGGGGGACGGCCGGCACATCGACGACCCGGTGCGGATGTACCTGACGCAGATGGGCGAAATCCCGCTGCTCGACCGCCGGCTGGAAATCTCGCTCGCGCAGAAGATCGAGGTCACCCGCCGCCGGTTCCGCCGCAAGGTGCTGGAGTGCGACTACGCCCTCCGCAACGTGTTCGAGACGCTCAAGCGGGTCCAGACCGGCGACCTGCCGTTCGACCGCACGATCAAGGTTTCGCAGACCGAGAACCTGGAGAAGGACAAAATCCTCCAGCGGATGCCGCACAACCTGCGGACGCTCGAGCCGCTGATGGAAGTCAACGTGGACGACTTCAACCGGCTGACCGACGAGCGGACGGAGGAGGCGGCCAAGGAAGAAATCCGCGAGCGGCTGAAGTCCCGCCGCCGGAAGACGGTCACGCTCGTCGAGGAGCTGTCGATCCGCACGCAGAAGGTCCAGCCGCTGATGAAGAAGCTGGAACAGATCAGCGAGCGGATGGACGAGTTGGAGCAGAACATCATCGAACTCCGCGGCAACCGCGCCGCGAAGGAAGAACGCGCGAATCTCGAAAAAGAACTTCAAGACCTGATGCTCATCACGCTGGAGGAGCCGTCCACGCTCCGCCGCCGGGTGCAGATCATGAAGCAGCGGTTCGCCGAGTACGAGCTCGCCAAGCGGGAACTGTCCGGCGGCAACCTGCGCCTGGTGGTCAGCATCGCGAAGAAGTACCGCAACCGCGGCCTGAGCTTCCTCGACCTGATCCAGGAGGGGAACACGGGTCTCATGCGGGCGGTGGACAAGTACGAGTACCGCCGCGGGTTCAAGTTCAGCACCTACGCGACGTGGTGGATTCGGCAGGCGATCACCCGCGCCATCGCCGACCAGGCGCGGACGATCCGCATCCCGGTCCACATGATCGAGACGATGTCCAAGCTGCGGAACGTCTCGAAGCAGCTGCTCCAGGAGATGGGCCGCGAGCCGACGATCGAGGAGACGGCGAAGGCGGCCGGGATCAGCTACGAGGAGACGAAGCGGGTGCTGAAGATCAGCCGCCACCCGATCAGCCTGGACCGGCCGGTCGGCGAGAGCGAGGACAGCTACTTCGGCGACTTCATCGAGGACCACACGATCGACTCGCCGGTGAACGCGGCCACGAACGAGATGCTGAAGGACAAGATCGAGGCCGTGCTGAAGACGCTGACGTACCGCGAACGCGAAATCATCAAGTTACGGTACGGCCTGGGCGACGGGTACACGTACACGCTGGAGGAGGTCGGCCGCATCTTCAAGGTGACGCGGGAGCGGGTCCGGCAGATCGAGGCGAAGGCCGTCCGCAAGCTCCAACACCCGGTCCGCAGCCGCCAGCTCGAGGGCTTCCTCGACGCGTGGGCCGTGCTCAACAACGTGAAGAAGTAGGCCGATCTTCTCGCGATATTTCCCAATGTTTGTTCCGGGGCCGACGCAACAAGTCGGCCCCGGTCTTTACCCCGAAGGGGTTACACATGTCAGCCCAGGGCAAGGAGCGAAGCGACGCCGCCCTGGGTGGGCCGCACCCGACAACGACAAGCCCTGAAAGGGCGAAACAGGTGGGACTGTTTCGCCCTTTCAGGGCTTGCCCGTTGGTGTCGCCCAACCCAGGGCGTTGCCCTGGGCTGACATGTTGCAGCCCTTCGGGCTAAAGACCACCACCACGACCCACCCCTTGCGGGTGGGTCGTTCGTTTTCGCACCGCGTAGAATCACAGAAATCGTCCGGGAGCCGTCCATGTCCACCGCCGTGCCGCCGATCCTCCGCGAATGCCACCGCCTTCGCAAGCACCTCCGCGAGCTGAAGGAGGAGATCGACCGCGGCCCCCGCGTGCTAAAGGCCCAACAAACCCGCCTCGCCGCCGAGGAGCAGGAACACAAGGCGTCCTACGACACGATCAAGAAGCTCAAGCTGAAGCAAAAGGAAGACGAGGGCGCACTCAAGCAGGTGGAGCAGCAGCTCGACAAGCTCGGCACGAAGGCGATGACGGTGACGACGATGAAGGAGATGGAGGCCGTCAAGCACGAAACGGAGATGGCGACCGCGAAGAAGGGCGAACTGGAAGACGCGATCCTGAGTGCGATGACGGAGATCGAGGAGCGGACGGCGAACATCCCCGCCGTGGAAGCGAAGTGGAAGCAGGCTCAGGCCGACTTCGCCCAGTACCAGGTGGACGCGAAGGAGCGGCTGGAGCGGATGATCGAGGACCAGAAGCTGTCGGAGGCGGACTTGGCGAAGCGGGAGGCGGAGCTGCCGCCGGACGTGAAGGACCAGTACGCCCGCCTCATCAAGAGTTACGGCCCGGAGGGGCTGGCCGGGGTGAAGAACGGGGCGTGCCAGCAGTGCCGCTCGATGATCGGCGAGACGCGGGTGTTCGACCTGGAGGCCGGAAAGTTCGTCTGCTGCGCCGTCTGTAACCGCGGCCTGTACCTCGCGCGGGAGTGACCCATGCCGCTGTTGAACCACTTCGTCCCGCCGCTGTCGCAGACCCGCCCGTGGGAGGGGTTCCACAGCGCGTGGGCGACGATGCTCGCCCAGCAACTCAACCGCATCCTGCCGGACGGCTACGTCGCCATCCCGCAAGCCTCCCGCGGCCCGCTGGTGGAGATCGACGTGGCCGCGCTCGCCACGGCCGCGGGCGGGGCGTCGGCGTGGTCGCCGGGCGAACCGGCGTGGAGCGGGGCGGTCAACCTGCCGGACCGCGACCTGTTCGAGGTCCGGGTGACGCTGACCGGCGACATTCCGCGGCTGGTCGGGGCGATCGAACTCGTCAGCCCGGCGAACAAGGACCGCCCCGCCGCCCGGCAGGCGTTCGCCGGGAAGTGCGCCGGCTACCTCCGCACCCAGGTCGGCCTCGTCGTGGTGGACGTGGTGACGACCCGCCGCCACGACCTGCACCGCGAGCTGTTGGAACTGCTGGAACTCGACGCCCCGCTGGAAGCCTGGGGCATGCCCGACCCGGCCCTGTACGCCGTCTCGTACCGGACGGTCGTGGCCGAGCAACCGCGGCTGGACCTGTGGCCGCACCGCCTCGACCTCGGGGCGGCGTTGCCGACGCTCCCGTTCTGGCTGTCGCGGGACTTCGCCGTGCCGGTCGATCTGGAGGCGAGTTACGCGGCGACGTGCGACCTGTTGCGGATGAGGTGAACCGATGCCGCTCCTCGACCACTTCCACCCGCCGCTGAGCACGACCCGCCACTGGGAGGCGTTCCACGCGCAGTGGGCCGCGGCCATCGCCTCAGCGTTGAACGAGTCGCTGCCCGAGAACTATTTCGCGGAAGCCCAGGTCCACGCCGGGCCGCAGGTCGAGATCGACGTGGCGACGTTTGAAGCAACCTCGCCCGCCGCCGGGGTGGTGACGCTGCCGCGGACGCAGCCGGCCCTGGCCGCCCCGGACCTCGTGCTGCCCGCCGAGTTCCCGCCGACGTTCGGCGTCCACGTCTTCGAGACTTCCGGCGGCCCGTCGCTTGTCGCGGCCCTCGAACTCGTCTCGCCGGGCAACAAGGACCGGGACGAAACCCGCCGGGCGTTCGCGGCCAAATGCACGAGCTACCTGCAAGCCGGGTGCGGGCTGATCGTCGTTGACGTAGTGACGGACCGCCTGAGCCGCCCGCTGGACGAGTTATTGCGGCAGTTCTACCCGGCCGTCCCGCGGCCGACGACCGGCCCGCTCACGGCCGTCTCGTACCGCCCGCTCCGCGCGGACGGCGGCGACGCCATCGAGCTACGGATTCGCACGCTCGCGGTCGCCGGCGAGCTGCCGGAGCTGCCACTGGCGTTGCGGGCGGACGAATGGGTGAGCGTCGATCTGGAGGCGACGTACCAGCAAGCCCGCGGGCAATCGCGGCTATAATGAGGTGATTCGGAGGAGACACATCATGGAAATTCCCGTACTGGTCGAACCGCGCGACTCGGGTTTCGTGGCGAGTACGCAGACGCCCGTTCCCCTCTCGGCGACCGGCACGACGGAGGACGCCGCCGTGGACGCGCTGCGGTCGCTCATCGCCGAGAAGCTGAAGGCCGGGGGCAAGCTCCGCACGATCAAGTTCATGGACGTGGAAGGGATCATCGCCGCGGGGAACGCGCTGGCCAGCAACCCGTTCCACGCCGAGTGGCTGAAGGGTGTTGAAGAGTACCGCCGGGAACACAACACCGTCCCGGACGCGGACTGATGGCCCTTTTCCTTCTCGACACCACCACCCTCACGCACGTCCAGTACAACCATCCCGTCGTGACGGCCAACATCGCGGCCCACGCCAGCGACACCATCGGGGTATCATCGGTCAACGTCGAGGAAGTGAGGGGGGGTTGGCTTGCCGCCCTTCGGCAAGCCCGCACGCCGCACGCGGAAGCCCAGGCTTCTCGCCACTTGGTGGATTCCGTTGTGTTCCTTGCCAAGTACAGCATGTTCTCCACGACGGACGTTGCGATCATCCGGTATCAGCAGTTGGTGAAGATGAAGTTCAACGTGGGCCGGAACGACCTCCGACTCGCGGCGTTGGCGCTGGAATTCGGCGCGACAGTGGTGACGAACAACGCCCGCGACTTCGGCCGCGTGCCGGGGCTGTCGTGGGTGGACTGGACTAAGTAAACGGACCTATTCCTGGCTGGACGTGTCATCATTTGTTGTTGCGAACCCATCACGAGCTTTAAGCAACCACTGAGCGAGTTCTCGTTCAGTCTGTATTTGCTTCTGAAACATTTCCTGTTGATGTTTCTTCAACAATGGATATTCATCCCAAGCTGGATTCGCTATGAACTTTTCAGTCGGCGGGCTATTCAAAGTAGAAGTCCCGTTGGCGACATCGTTCAAGACACTCCAGAATCGGGAGTAATTCTCTTCCGTAAAGTCCTTGTCTAAGCCTTCAGAAACGACTTTGAGTGCGAACATGAAGGCTTGTTGCTGTTTCATTGCTAGTTCGGCTTGCTTTTTGGTCGCATCGTGAAGCATAAAACGGCTCACAAAGAAGTGAAGTAGCGAACGAAAAGCTCATCCACGAGAAAGAAACACAATGTTCAAAGAAGCACGGTAAACATTTGAAAAGTCTACCGTGCTATGCAGTTGCACAATCTCTCAACTACACCCGCTCGTCTCCCCGCAGGTGTCGCACTTCGCGCACGCGCCGCTGCGCACCAGCGTGAGCTGGCCGCAGTTCGAGCACGGGTCGCCCTCGTACCCCTTCTGCTTCGCGATGCGGATCCGCTCCGCCTTCGTCTCCCCGGCCGGGACGGTCACCGTCACCGCCGGGGCCGCGGCCGGGACCCGCGTGAACGCCGGGGCGACCGTCGGCGTCGCGTGCGTTTCCGCCGGGCCGTTGTTCAACTTCAGGTGCGCCGACCGCGGGGCCAGCGACGGCCGCGGGGCCTCCGCCTGCGCCGGGTCGAACGTCCGCGACGACACCACCTCCTCGCTCTCGAAGTCGTCGTCCCGGTCGTGCAGCGCGTCCCCCCGCAGGTCCTCCGGCTGCACGTGCGCCAGGTCGTTGCGGCCCAGGTACGTGACCGCCAGCTCCCGGAAGATGTAGTCGATGATCGACGTGCTCATCTTGATGTACGGGTTCCCCTGCACCACCCCGTTCGGCTCGAACCGGGTGAACAGGAACGCGTCCACGTACTCCTCCAGCGGGACGCCGTGCTGCAGCCCGAGGCTGACGGCGATGGCGAAGCAGTTCGTCATGCTCCGGAACGCCGCCCCCTCCTTGTGCATGTCGATGAAGATCTCGCCGAGCGTGCCGTCCTCGTACTCGCCGGTGCGGATGTAGACTTTGTGGTTGCCGATGCGGGACTTCTGCGTGTACCCGGCCCGGCGGTCCGGCAGCCGCCGCCGCTTCGCCAGGTAGCGGTGGATGATCCGCTCCGTGATCCGCTCGGCCACCAGTTGCGGCTCGTGTCGGACTTCGACCGGCCGCGGCTCCTCGTCCGGGACGACGGCCGCCAGCATCGCCGCCTCCGGCGAGTCGGCCACGCTGTTCAGCGGCTGGCTGAGCTTCGACCCGTCCCGGTACAGGGCGTTCGCCTTCGTCATGAGCTGCCAGGACAGCCAGTACGCCTTCTTCACGTCCTCGACGGTCGCGTCGTAGGGCATGTTGATCGTCTTCGAGATCGCCCCGCTGATGAACGGCTGGGCGGCCGCCATCATGCGGATGTGGGCCTCCGCGGACAGGTACCGCTTGCCGTTCTTGCCGCACTTGTTGGCGCAGTCGAACACCGGCAGGTGCTCGGCCTTCAGGTGCGGCGCGCCCTCGATGGTCATCGTGCCGCAGACGTAGGTGCTGGCCTCGGCGACCTGCTCCTTCGAGAACCCGAGGTACGCGAGCAGGTCGAAGCCGGGGGCGTTGAGCGTCTCCGCCGCGACCTTGAGCGTGTCGCGGAGGAAGTCCTCGCCGATCGTCCACTTGTTGAAGACGAACGGCAGCTCGAACGCGCCGGCCAGCGACGCCTCGATACGGGCGAGGATTTCGTCCGTGAAGCCCTTCGCCTTGAGGCTGGCGACGTTGACGTGCGGGCAACCGGCGAGCGTCGCGGCCCCGCGGCTGTACCGGACGATGTCCTCGATCTGCCACGGGGCGTACCCGAGCTTCGCGAGGGCCGGCGGCACGGACTGGTTGATGATCTTGAAGTACCCGCCGCCGGCGAGCTTCTTGAACTTCACGAGCGCGAAGTCCGGCTCGATGCCGGTCGTGTCGCAGTCCATCACCAAGCCGATGGTATTGTGGCTGACGAACCCGTTCGCCGTGTACGTGACGTTCGCGGGAACGGAAATGTCGTAGGTCAGTTGCTCGCCGCCGTCCTCGTTCACTTCGACGGCGTCGTAGAAGTAGCCGAGGGCGTGCGTCACGTTCGGGTCTTGGAGCGTCTCGTTGATCTGCGTCAGGCTCCGCCGGGTGATGCTGCCGTGCCGCTTCACGGCCATTGCCACGGCGTTCGCGTTCACGCCGCACGCCTGAACGCGCTCCATCACACCTTCCGGCAGGTGAATGTAGTCGTGGCGACCCGCCTGGGCATCGGGTTTGACGACGATGGCGGCGTGCTTGCGGACGCCGATGAACCCGATCTCGTCGCGGAACGACTCGTTGTAGGACGAGTTCCGCAACCGCAGCACGTACAGCGTGGACTGGCCCCAGCCGGACGTGTCGTGCTTGGTCGAGGTCGGGTAGCCGAGGGCGAGTAGGAGCGACTTCACGGCCTTGAAGAAGTCCGGGGTCGCCGTCGTCCACGACGCGGCCCCGGCGATGACCGTGCCGTCGGCCTCGAACAGCCCGCGCAGGAACGCGGCGTAGCACCGGCGGTCGTTGGTGTACAACAAGGCAAGTGGGATGCGCGGGGCGTACCCCTT
The DNA here is from genome assembly GCF_059499385.1 of Limnoglobus sp. Classification (NCBI taxonomy): domain Bacteria; kingdom Pseudomonadati; phylum Planctomycetota; class Planctomycetia; order Gemmatales; family Gemmataceae; genus Limnoglobus; species Limnoglobus sp. Next base: position 89,457 of record NZ_JCABYM010000081.1, read on the forward strand.
CCCGGTGTGCCCGGCGTGCGGGGGCAGCTTCGTGAACCCGCACGCCTCCCACCAGAGGGTGAGCGCGACGGAGTTGACGGTGACTTCGACGTACCCCTGCTTCTCCTCGACCGCGCATTCGAGGTTGAACAAGTCCTTGACGAGCCGTTGCAGCCGGCCCGCCACGTCCGGGTCTTCCTTCGACACGCAGAACCGCAACCCCTTCGCGTGCAGCGAGCCGTCGCCCATGAAGTAGCCGACGAGTTCGGCCAGCGCGGGCGTCATGACCGTCGGCACGCGGGTTTCGTAGTCGCTGGTCCAGTACAACTCGCCGAGCGGCGGCAGTTGCACGACCTTCGGCTCGCCGACCATCTGGTTCAGCGCGAGCGGGACCACGTCGCCGGACTGCACCTCCGCGAACCGCTTCCAGACCCACTCGCCCGTCCCGGCATCGACGACCTTGATCCGGTGCTTGAGGGTGCCTTGAATCTCGTACCCCGCGGCCGTGCGGATTGTTCGGGTCGCCTCGACGCCGTTGACGTAGAACTTCGTGGCCGCCTGCGGGCCGTCCGGCGTCACCACCCGGAACGAAACGTCCTGCCACTTCTTCCCCTCGACGTTGCCGAGGGTCTTCAAGGGGACTAGTCCGCGGTCCGTGGCGATGAGGCTCCCCCCGACCAGGCAACCGGTCGGCGCGATCACCGTGACCTGCGCGTTGCGGTAGCCGTGCTTCTCGCCGAGTTCCAGCGCCCGATCCGACTCGCTCCTTGCGGCGGCGAGCAGGTCCGGCGGGCAAACGCGGGCGTCGATGCCGACGGGGTAGACGGTCAGCCCCTCGTAATCGGAGGGGGCGGCGTTGTACGCGGCCCGCCGGTGGTTGCGGACGACGCGGAGCATGTGGTGCTTGTTCGGCTCGTACCGCGGGAACGGCCCGACCTCGGCGGCAATCTCGGCGCTGGCCGCGTAGCTGCCGGCGTGCATGATCGCGGTGAGGGCGGCGCACTGCGCCCGGCCTTCCGCCGAGTCGTAGGGAATGCCCTGCACCATGAGCAACGCCCCGAGGTTGGCGTACCCCAGGCCGAGGGTGCGGAAGTCGTAGGACTTCTGCGCCACCGGCACGCTCGGGAACTGCGCCATGTAGACGCTGATCTCGAGGATGAGCGTCCAGACGCGGATGCCGTGCTTGTACGCGTCGATGTCGAACTTCCCGGCCTCGGTGCTGTAGAAGGTCATCAGGTTCAGCGACGCGAGGTTGCAGGCCGTGTCGTCGAGGAAGGCGTACTCGCTGCAGTTATGGACGACGACGCCGTTCGCGACGAAGTGGTGCGTCGTCGGCTCCGTCAGGTCGTACACCGGCTCGACGCCGACGTACTCCAACGACTCGATGGGGTCTTCGAGCCGGTCCGCGTAGGTCGTCACCTCGCGGTTGAGCTTCGCGAGCTGCCCGCACTTCGGGCTGCCGGGGACGAACCCGATCTCTCGCTCGAACACGACCCGCGAGCTGCGGCTGACGCGGAGGCTGTGGACCTGCTGGACCGCGTACTCCTTGACGCCCCCCTTGCCGTCCGGCAGTAGGGCCGTGCTGCTCCCGGCGACGCGGCGGTTGCGGTACAACTTCGCCTTGATGCCGAAGGAGAGCAGCAGCAACTGAACCTGCTTCAGTAACTCTTCGGACGTGCTATCGAGCGAAACGTACTGTGACTTCTCGCCATAGTGGGCGACCGTCCCGTCGGCCGTGAACAGCCCGCGGAGGACGCCCGCGAGCGACTTCTTGTCGAGCGTGTAGATCGCGTCGTGGAACTTCTTGTTCGCGCTGCCGCCGTTCAACGCCGCGTACCGCTTCAGTTCTTCGACGACGCACCGGGACGCCGTCGAGAGCCGGATCGTCGCTTGCGGGCTGGTGACGGAACACTCCCGCGCCCCGCGGCCGTCGAACGCGAACTCGGCCTTGTAGGACATGACATCATCGCGGACGCGGGCGGCGACGGCCGCCTCCTCCGGCGAGAGCGTGACGATTGCGGCTTCCTGTTCCCCCATCAGGCAACCGTCCCCGACGAGCAGGCCGAGGAACTCGGTCAGCCGGGAATCGAGTTCGGCCATCCCGGTCGAACCGGCGTTTCGGCCGTCGGCGAACAGCCTGCCGCCGAGTAGGACTACGTCATCTTTGAGCAACTCGTGGGCGGGCACGTCGCCGCGGTTCGCGGTCAGGACGCGGTGGTCGGCGGTGAGCTTCAGTTCGTACCCCGCGCGGGTTCGCAGCCGGTAGACGGGCTTCTCCCCGGTCTTGAATGCGGGCTTGATCTCGTGCAACTCGCCGTCGCTTCCCACGACTGCGAACGGCTGGTCGAGCAACCGGTCGATCCGCGCCCAGCCGTCGGCGGTGGCGACGAGCGTGTCGCCCGTGACGCACGGGTTCGTCGCGTTGATGCGGCCGTCCACCGGGCAGGTGTGCCACTCGTTGAACGTCGTGTCGAACTGCACGCCGGGGTCGGCGCAGCTCCACGCCGCGAACGAAATCTGGTCCCACAGGTCGCGGGCCTTCAACGTCTTCATCGGCTTCGGCCCACGATTCTGCTTCTCGGCGCGTTCCTTCTCCGTCCGCCAGTAGAGGTGCCACGGGCCGTCGCTCTCGACGGCCTTCATGAACTCGTTCGTGATGCGGACCGAGTTGTTGCTGTTCTGCCCGGACACGGTGTAGTACGCCTTTGAGGTCCAATCCGTGTCGTACTCCTCGACCTCGATGTGCGTGTACCCCTGCCGGCAGAGTTGCAGCACGCGGGCGACGTAGTTCTCCGGGATGAGCGCCTCGCGGGCGGCGAGGACGGCCTTGCGGAGCTTCGCGTTGTGCTTCGGCTCGTACTTCTCGGCCGCGACCGGGTGCGTGATGACGCTCTGCATGATCGCGTTCAGGTGCTTGTTCATCAGCCGCGACCCGCCGACCAGGGCCGCCACCTTCTGCTCCTCCGTCACCTTCCAGTTCACGTACTCCTCAATGTCCGGGTGGTCGAGGTCGAGGACGACCATCTTGGCGGCGCGACGCGTGGTCCCACCACTTTTAATTGCCCCCGCGGCCCGGTCGCCGATCTTGAGGAAGCTCATGAGGCCGGACGACTTGCCGCCGCCGGACAGCGGCTCGCCGTCGCCGCGGACGTTCGAGAAGTTCGACCCGGTCCCGGACCCGTACTTGAAGATGCGGGCCTCGCGGACCCACAGGTCCATGATCCCGCCCTCGTTCACGAGGTCGTCGCTGACCGACTGGATGAAACACGCGTGCGGGGCCGGCCGCTCGTAAGCCGACGTGCTACGGGTCACACTCACCGACTTCGGGTCCACGTAGTAGTGACCCTGCGGCGGCCCCTCGATGCCGTAGGCCCAGTGCAGGCCGGTGTTGAACCACTGCGGGCTGTTCGGCGCGCTCATCTGCGCCGCCAGCATGAAGCACGTCTCGTCGAAGAACGCCCGCGCGTCCCCCTCGGACGAGAAGTACCCGCCCTTCCAGCCCCAGTACGCCCAGCACCCGGCGAGGCGGGCGAAGACTTGCCGCGAGTCCTGCTCGCCGACGATCGGCTCGTCCGCCGTCGCCGGGACGCTCCGCTGCAGCCACGCGGGGACGCCGTCCTCAGCCACCCGCACCGTCTTCGCCGGGACGCCGGCCTTGCGGAAGTATTTTTGCGCCAGGATGTCCACCGCGACCTGCGACCACGCCTCCGGGACGGCGATGTCCTTCATCTCGAACACGACCGACCCGTTCGGATTGACGATCCGCGACGTGCGGGGGGCGAACGGGATGGATCCAAACGGGTCCTGGCCTTCAACGGTGAAGCGGCGGTCGATGCGCATGGGGGTTTACGTCCACAGGTTGTCTGAATGGGTCCCGCGATCCTTCCCGCGGGCCGGGGTCGGGTGACACCGGGCTGTCAGTGACGGTTGTACGACTTGTGACGCGGTGTACAAGTGGTCCCTAAACGGCGCGGGATCGGCAAGCGAAATTATGGGTCGGGGGCCGGTCGCACTCCAGCTTTGAAGGTCCGGTGAAGGCGGAACCGCGGGTCGCGTGCCCTGACTAATCGCCAAGCGCGCCAAAATCCGCAATGTCGGTAGATTCCGACCCGCCGGCACGGCCGGGCTATTCCGTGCCGCTTACGAAGGGCAGGGTCAGCCCTTTCTGATCCTGGTACTTTCCCTTCTTGTCGGCATACGACACCTTGCACACCTGCTCGCCGCGGAAGAACAGCATCTGCGCGATCCCCTCCCCGGCGTAAATCTTCGCCGGCAGCGGCGTCGTGTTGCTGATCTCGATGGTCACCCGCCCGCGCCACTCCGGCTCCAAAGGCGTTACGTTCACGATAATCCCGCAATTGTGAACGAAGACCCCGGCCTCCAGCGCGAAGTTACCCGCCTCCGGCACGCTCAGGCAATACACGTCGTGCTCGCCGGGCAACTCGCGGACGGCCGCGACCTTGTGGTTGCGCACCTTCCGCCCGGCGAATGCGTGAACGACCTCCGGGAACCGCCGGAATAGCGACCGGTCGCAGTTCAACAGCCGGGCCGCGCCGCGGATCGGGCCGGTTTGATCCAGGGCCGCACGAACGGCGTCGGCCGTGATCTCGGACCGTAGGTTCAGCTCGCGGACGACCTCGGCCTGTCGCGCCCGGCGGTCGTCGTCTCCGGCCCACGCCTTTCGCATCAACTCGGACTGCCGGGCGCGCTCGGCCGGGTCCGCATACCGCCGCAGCGACGCCTGCCGCATCGCCTCGCGGGTGTCGGCCGACATGTTGTTCCGGGCTTCCAGCAGTCGCGCCCGCGTCTCGGCGTACTGCGGGTCGTTCCAGAACTCGGCCGCCCGCTCGGCCTGGAGCTGCGAGAACCGCTCGACCCAATCCGGGTCGGTCCGCAACCGCTCGAACGCCGCCTTGATCGCGGCGCTGTGTTCTGCCGGGTCGAAGTCTTCGCCGAAATTCTCGGCGTTGTGGTGGCGGATGTGGTCCGCGGCGGGCATCCGCTCGATGTTCCACGGCCGGTTGTTTCGGCGGTCGTGGTCCTTGTGGTGGCGGTGCGTGCCGGGCGCGTCCGGGTACAGGCCGGCCCGCAGGTTCCACTCGTCGGCGAGTCGGTGCGTCGGGTAGAGATGGCCGTTCACCGGCTGATAAATCATCTCGTACCCGCGGTGAACGTCGCGGTACAGCGGCATGAGTGACGTGCCCGGGTGCAGCAGCCCGGCCTCCAACGAGCGTCCGTCGCGGAGGACGAACAGGTGGTCGGGCGTCGCCTCGATGGTCGCGCCGTCGTCGAGGGTGATTTCCAACAACCGGTCCCGGCCGATGAGCCGCGGGGCGACCAGCTCGGTCACGACAATTCGCCCGTGCGAACTCAGGCTGTAGCCCCAGAACAGTTCACCGCCCGCGGCCCGGTTCGCCATCTCTTCGAGCGTCGGCGACGAGCCGTCCACGAGCGCCACGCGGGTGCGGCCGCTGAAACAGCGGGCGTAGGTACTCTTCCCCACGCACACCACCAGGATGTCCCGTGGGATTTCGAGGTACTCGATCGTCTCCGCCAACGCGAAGCTGTTCGGCGGGATGATGCAGTAGTCGCCGACCACGTCCACGAACGACTTCGGGTCGAAGTTCTTCGGATCGACCGTGCTGCCCCAGACGTTCGTGAACACCTTGAAGTGTCTGTCCACCCGCACGTCGTACCCGTAGCTCGTCACGCCGTAGGAGATCACCCCCGGCCGGTGCTGCTGCGGGGCGAACGGGTCGATCTTCACGTCCCGCTCGATCAGCCAATCCGGCAGAATGCCCATGATCGAACCCCTTGAAACGGGAAGAACCGGTACAGCCCACCCAGTTTCCGTCCGGGCCGGGAGGCAGACCCGTTTGTTATCGGTCCCGTGCCCATTTCTTCACGGGTCGTTCCATTGTTCGCCCCCGGCGGCGGCCGGGGGCGAGTTTCCCGTTCCGCTACGACCCGCCTTGCCGATACAATCTGCAGGACCGCGACGGAGTCGCTTGGCATTCGAGGCGTGGGCGTTCATGCTGCCGACCATTACCGCGACCGTGTTTTTGCCGTTCCTTCAGGTCATGGAGTTGCCGACCGAGGTGGTGCAAGTCGCCCCGCACGTCCGGCCTGAAGCCGACGGCAAACCGACTGAACTGAAAAAGACGAAGGATAAAGCCGCGTTCCTGGTCCACGGGCTGATGCTGCACCCGATCCGGCCGGTGAAGGCGACGCTCCCGGACCCGCACGAGTGGCAGCAGCCGCGGTCGAACCTCGTGAAGAACCTCGCGGACGACTTCGACATCTTCTCGTTCGGGTACGCCCAGACGACGCCGCTGGACGCGGTCGCGTCCACGCCGGGGATGCGGAACGGCGTGGCCCGCCTGAAGGAGGCCGGGTACAAGGAGATCGTGCTGATCGGCCACTCGGCCGGCGGCCTCATCATCCGGCAGTTCGTCGAGCGGTTCCCGGACGCGGGCGTGACGAAGGTGGTGCAGGTGGCCGCCCCGAACTACGGGTCGGACCTGGCGACGATCAACGTCGGGCTGCCGAAGCCGCAGGTGTCGTTCATCAAGTCGCTCGCCCCGACGCCGCGGACGCTCGTGGCCGACGCGAGCGAGAAGATTCCCGAGAAGATCGACTTCTGCGTCGTCGTGTGCAAGCTCTGGGGCGTGCAGACGGACTCGCTGGTCGTGCTCGATAGCCAGTGGTCGAAGGACTTGCAGAAGCAGGGCGTCCCGGCCGTGCTGGTGGCGATCAACCACTTCGACGCGATGAAGGCCCCGCACGCCGTCAGTACGATCGGCGAGCTGGCCCGCGAGAAGCTGGTGCGGTGGAACCCGGAGCAGGTCGAGAGCTGCCGGACGATCCTGTTCGGCAAGGACGCGGACGACGCGGCGGTGAAGAACCCGCGGGCGAAGGACCGACCGCTGCTCCGCACCATCGGGAAGAAGATTCTGGACCGATAATTTCAGGAGTCACGGATGGCGACCTGGCTGTTCAAATCGGAGCCGGACGAGTTCGGCTATCACCACCTCGAGGCGGCGGGCACGGCCACCTGGGACGGCGTGTCGAACCCGGTCGCGCTCAAGCACCTCCGGAGCATTTCCGTCGGCGACAAGGTGTTCTTCTACCACACGGGCAAGGAGAAGGCCGTCGTCGGCGTCGCCGAGGTGACCGTCGGCCCGCGGCCGGACCCGAACGATGCGAAGTCCGTCGTCGTGGACGTGAAGCCGGTCCGCCGGCTGGCGAACCCGGTGACGCTGGCCGCGATCAAGGCCGACGAGGCGTTCGCCGCGTGGGAACTGGTCCGGCAGGCCCGGTTGTCCGTGATGCCGGTCCCGGCGGCGCTGTGGAAGAAGATCGAAGCGATGGCGAAAACGTCTTAACGCCGCATTGTACGAATTTACATTATAACTGTCGCGTCAACCCAGGTGGCGATTCCGCCACGGGGGCCACCCCGTGGCGGTGGCGGCGGTGGCGGCGGCGCTGCCCAACCCGGCCGGCGGCGTTCGAATCGGCCTTCCCACGTTCCCCGGTCCGATGCTATCCTCCTACCCTTTCCATTCCGTGTCAGGGAGGACGCCGGCATGAGCGAAGAGAAAAAACCGTCTCGCATCAAAAGCATGTTCAAGGTGATCTTCGGCAGCTTCGTCGGCCTCTGCACCGGGGCGCTGATGATGTACGCGAACGTCATCTTCGACAAGGTCGTGAAGCCGGCGAAGCCGGTCGCCAACTTCGCCGTGAACGGCACGGACGGGCTGAACGTGACGCTCCAGGTGATGGCCAGCGGGGAGTCCGGGTGGTGGGACTTCGGCGACGGGTCGCCGCTGGAGCCGTTCGTCCCGGAGCAGCCGCAGGTGACGCACGCCTACCCGAAGCCGGGCGTGTACAAGGTCGGGCTGACGGTGCGGAACTTCCTGATGGAGGAGAACGACCGGAGCGTGACCGTGGACGTGTCCGCCCCGGCCGCCAGCCCGAGCGTGCTGCCGCCGGCGGTGAAGGGGTTCAAGGTCGAGGCGCTGACCGGGACGCAGGCCCCGGCCACGTTCAAGATCACCGGCGAGTTGGAGAACGCCGACGAGGTCATCTGGCGGCTCGGCAACAAGACGGAGCACCTGACGGCCCAGAGCGGCCCGATCGAGAAGTTCGTGCAGCTCGACCAGCCGGGCACGCAGCACATCGTCCTGACGGCGTTCTCGAAGGCCCGCAAGGAGCCGCAGGTGATGGTCCAGACGGTGGACATCCAGGCCCAGAAGCAGGCGGTGTACACGGCCACGCTGACCGTCACCGACTCGGTCGAGAAGGTGGACAAGCACACGATGCGGGAGGTCGTGCCGTTGGCGGTGCGGGACAAGACCGGGGCCGCGACGAAGGGGTTCAGCAAGGTCATCCCGGCGTCGCCGAACGCGACGATCCGGTCGGTGGAACTGGACAAGTCGGCGAAGGCCGTCATCCGCCGGGACAAGCTGAAGGTCGAGATCGCCGCGGACAAGATGAGCGCCACCGTCAGCGGCGAGTGGACGACGACCGGCGACGCCCTGTTCCGCGAGGCCGGCGGCGGCGACGTGCCGCTCCCGCTGATCGTGACGGAGGAGCGGGTGACGCGGCTGTCGCCGAAGGTCAGCCAGTCGTCCGGCGTGCTGGACAACAAGCAGCAGATCGTCATCCGCGTGCCCCCGGCCCCGCTCCCCGGCGCGAACGTGAAGCGGACGATGGCGATGGACTTCGGCCTGCTGATGCCGGACGGCAAGCGGACGCCGGTAACAAGCGGCACAATGGACGCGAACGGCAACTGGGCCGGCAAGGCGAAACTCGGCGGCAAGGAGTACACGGTCCAGGCGAAGACCGCGAACGGGCAGACGGTCGTGACGTTCCAGTGATTCGGCGCGATAAGTAAAGGGAACAGCCCGGCGATGCCGGGCTGTTTTCGTTAACGCGAACCGGTCTTCTATAATCAATCCACGTACCCGTTTGTGGAACCCGGAGCGGAAGCGATGGGGTGTTGCGCAACACCCCATCGCTTCCGCTCCGGGTTCCACCAGGATTGCGAGATGCTCCGATGACGACCGGCGGCGACCCGCTGACCCCGCTCTCCCTCCGCCGCGAGGGGGACGGCCTCCGCATCGACTGGGCCGACGGCGTCAGCACGCTCGCGTCGTGGCGGACGCTCCGCAAGAACTGCCCGTGCGCCACCTGCAACGACGAGCGGGAGAAGCCGGCCGACCCGTTCCGCGTGCTGTCGGCGCAGGAGGCGGCCGCCGGCCCGCCGTCGCCGACGGCGATGAAACCGCTCGGCCACTACGCCTACCAGATCACCTGGAACGACGGCCACGACACCGGCATCTACCCGCTCGACCTGCTCCGCCAGCTCGGCGAAACCAAGTAATCACACCCCCGGAGAGACCCCATGAACGGCCCGATGCCCGGCCAGAAGATCAGCCTGCCCGGCGTGAAGCACGTCCTCGCCGTGGCCAGCGGCAAGGGCGGCGTCGGCAAGTCCACCGTCGCCGCCAACCTCGCCCTCGCCCTGCACATGCACGGCCAACGGGTCGGCCTGATGGACGCCGACATCTACGGCCCGAGCGTCCCGCTCATGTTCGGCCTCGGCGTCGTGGACCAAACGAAGGTCCCCTTCCCCATCGAGCAATACGGCCTGAAACTCATGAGCATGGGCTTCCTGCTCGACCCGAACCAGGCCGTCATCTGGCGCGGCCCGAAGGTCGCGCAGGCCGTCGGCACGTTCCTCGCGCAGGTCCCGTGGGGCGACCTCGACTTCCTCGTCATCGACCTGCCGCCCGGCACGGGCGACGCGCAGCTGACGCTCTCGCAGCAGGCCCCGCTGACCGGCGCGATCGTCGTGACGCAGCCGGCGGAAGTCAGCCTCATCGACGCGCGGAAGGGCGTGCGGATGTTCGAGGAGGTCCGCGTCCCGATCCTCGGCATCGTCGAGAACATGAGCTACCTGGAAACGCCGGACGGCGGCCGCCTCGCCCCGTTCGGCAGCGGCGGCGGGGCGAAGCTCGCGAACGAGATCGGCGCCCCGCTGTTGGGCGAAATCCCCATCGACCCGCAGGTGTCCGCGTGCGGCGACACCGGCGAGCCGATCGTGCGGAAGCTCCCGGACCACCCCGTCTCCAAGAGCTACGTGCAACTGGCGAACACGGTCTTGAACGTGATGGCGAAGCTGCCCGCCACGGGCGGGCTGCCGCAGGTCCAACTGTGACGTGATTGGGGATAGGACTGCCCACGGACGTTCGTCCGTGGGCTTTGCCCGACATCTACTTCTTCAACTGTGCCTTCGCCGCTTCCAGCACCTTCTCGATCGTGAACCCGAAGTGCTTCGCGAGGTCCTTCAACGGGGCCGACGCGCCGAACGACCGCATCGCGATCATCGCCCCGCCGTTGCCGACGTACCGCTCCCAGCCGAACGTCGAGGCCATCTCGATCCCGACGCGGGCCGTCACCGCCGGCGGCAGCACGCCGTCGCGGTACTCCTTCGGCTGCTGCTCGAACAGCTCCCACGACGGCAGGCTGACGACGCGGGCCTTCACGCCCTCGGCCGTCAGCTTCTCGTAAGCCTCGACCGCCAGCGGCAGCTCCGTGCCGGTCGCGATCAGGATCAGGTCCGGCTTGCCGCCGGCCGCGTCCGCGAACACGTACCCGCCCTTCGCCACGCCACTCGCCGGGGCGTACTTCGTCCGGTCGTACGTCGGCACCGCCTGCCGGCTGAGCGCCAGGATGACGGGGTGGTGCTTCGACTCCAGCGCCACGCGGTACGCCTCCGACACCTCGTTCGCGTCGCCGGGGCGGAGCACGATCAACCCCGGAATCGCCCGCAGGCTAGCGAGTTGCTCGATCGGCTGGTGCGTCGGGCCGTCTTCTCCGACGCCGATGCTGTCGTGCGTGAACACGTAGATGACCGGCTTCTCGATGATCGACCCGAGGCGGATGGCCGCCCGGCCGTAGTCGCTGAAGATCATGAACCCGGCGGCGAATGACCGCAGCCCGGCGAGGGCCATGCCGTTGACGACCGACCCCATGCCGTGCTCGCGGACGCCGAAGTGGACGTTCCGGCCGCCATAGGACCCGGCCTGGAAGTCGCCGGCCCCGTCGAACGTCAGCCGGCTCTTGTTCGACTTCGCCAGGTCGGCCGACCCGCCGACCATCCACGGCACGGCCTTCGCCACGGCGTTCAGCACCTTCCCGGACGAGTCGCGGGTCGCCATCCCCTTGGGGTCCGCCGGGAAGACGGGCAAGCTCTTCTCCCAACCCTCCGGCAGCTTCTTCGCCTGGATGTGCTCGACCTGGCTCGCGAGGTCGGCGTGCTTCGCCTTGTACTCGGCGAACTTCTTGTCCCACGCCGCGTGGGCGTCCGCCCCGCGCTTGCCGATGTTCTCCTTGAACCGGTCGTACACGCCGTCCGGCACGTAGAAGCTCTTGTCCTCCGGCCAGCCGTAGTTCTTCTTCGCCCCCTTGATCTCGTCCTCGCCGAGCGGCTCGCCGTGGGCGTGCTCGCTGTCCTGCTTGTGCGGCGCGCCGTACCCGATCTTCCCCTTCACGACGATGATCGTCGGCTTCCCCTTCGTCGCGGCCGCCTCGTTGAGCGCCTTCGCCAGGGCCGGCATGTCGTTGGCGTCCGCCACTTGCAGCACGTTCCACCCGTAGGCGGCGAACCGGCCGGACACGTTCTCGGTGAACGCCAGCGTCGTCCGGCCGTCGATCGTGATCTGATTGTCGTCGTAGAGCAGGCAGAGGTTGTCGAGCTTCAAGTGCCCGGCGAGGGACGACGCCTCGCTCGCCACGCCTTCCATGAGGCAGCCGTCGCCGCAGATGACGTAGACGCGGTGGTCGAACAGGTCCTCGAAGCCGGGCTTGCCGTAGTTCGCGGCGATCCACTTCTGCGCGACGGCCATGCCGACGGCGTTGCCGATCCCCTGGCCGAGCGGCCCGGTCGTCGTCTCGACGCCGGCCGTCAGGTGGTACTCCGGGTGGCCGGGGGTCACGCTGTTGAGCTGGCGGAACTGCTTGATCTCGTCCATCGTCACCGGCTTCTTGCCGTCCACGGACTGGACGCCGGCGAGGTGCAGCATCGAGTAGAGCAGCATCGAGGCGTGGCCGTTGGACAGGACGAACCGGTCGCGGTTGAACCACGTCGGGGCGGCCGGGTCGTACCGCATGAACCGGTTCCAGACGGTGTAAGCGACCGGGGCCAAGCCCATCGGCGCGCCGGGGTGGCCGGAGTTCGCCTTCTGGACGGCGTCCATCGACAGGGTTCGGATCGTGTTGACGCAGAGTTGGTCCAGGGCGTCGAAGTCGGTCTTGGCCGGGGTCGCGGTCGCGCTCATCGGGGCCTCGGGTCGATGGGAATTGTGGGCGATTGGTTCGCAGAGAGGATACAAGAACCCCCAGCGTTTCCATCGGTCCGACCGGTGGGGCTATTTCCCAATTGGCCAATAGACTCCGGGCTTGTTGTAAACTTCCCCCACGGAACTGGCCGAAGCGCAGGATCGACGGAATGTGGGAAAAAGCCGGGGAAAATCGGGAAAAATTGCAAAAAAGGCGGGAATTCGTTGGAAACGCGGGGGAGAATGCGTAACCTCTTGCACGGAACCCTATTTTTCAAGGGTTGAACGACCGCTTCCTGTTCCCTCACGGAGTTAACCAACATGGCGAAGAAGAAGGTGCTGACCAAGTCCGCCCTCTACGCGGAACTGGCCGAGAAGACGGGGCTGAAGAAAACGGAAGTCGCGAAGGTCGTGGAAGAGATGGTCGAGATCGCCAAGCACCAACTCGGGCCGAAGGGCGCGGGCGTGTTCACGCTGCCGGGCATCGCCCGGTTCAAGGTCCGCAAGCAGAAGGCGGTCAAGGGCGGCGAAAAGAAGATCAACCCGCTGAACGGGAAGGAATACGTCACGAAGGACCGCCCGGCGTACAACAAGGTCCGGGCCACGCCGATCAAGGTCTTCGCCGAGGCGCTGAAGTAACGCGGCCGCGATGACACGGAAAACCACGACGGCCGCCGTCGTGGTTTTTTCACGCCCGCCCCCACCCGGAGCCGACATGCGAACGCTCGCGACCCTCGCCTTGCTGTTGGCCGCCCCCGTCCTCCGCGCGGGCGGCACGTACCACGAGGCGACCTACCCGGCGTCCGACAAGCCGGGCGAACTGCACCTCGGCGTCACGTACACGGTCTGGATCCCGGACGGGGTGACGACGCTCCGCGGCGTCATCGTCCACCAGCACGGGTGCGGCAGCGGCGCGTGCAAGGGCGGGGCGACCGCCGCCCACGACCTGCACTGGCAGGCGCTGGCGAAGAAGTGGGACTGCGCCCTCTTGGGGCCGAGCTACCACCAGGACGACAAGCAGAACTGCCGGCTCTGGTGCGACCCGCGGAACGGGTCGGACGCGACCTTCCGCCGCTGCTTGAAGGAGTTCGCCGCCAAGTCGAAACACCCGGAATTGGAAACCGTGCCGTGGTGCCTGTGGGGCCACTCCGGCGGCGGGTTCTGGGCGAGCCTGATGCAGACGCTGCACCCGGAACGGATCGTCGCCATCTGGTTCCGGTCCGGGACGGCGTTCGCGGCGTGGGAGAAGGGCGAAATCGCCAAGCCGACGATCCCGGACGCGGCCTACGGCATCCCGGTGATGCTGAATCCGGGGGCGAAGGAAAAAGGCGACGTGCGGTTCAACGGCGCGTGGACCGGCTCGATGGCGATGTTCGCGGCCTACCGCGCGAAGGGCGCGCCGGTCGGCTTTGCTCCCGACCCGCGGACCTCGCACGAGTGCGGCGACTCGCGCTACCTGGCGATCCCGTTCTTCGACGCGTGCCTGGCGACGCGGCTGCCGGAAAAGGGCGCGACGGACCAGAAGTTGAAGCCGGTCGATCTGAAGGCGGGATGGGCGGCCGCCGTCCTCGGCCAACGGGCGGAGCCGGTCGCGAAGTACGCGGGCAAGCCGGAAGAGATGAGCTGGCTGCCGACGGAGGCCGTCGCGAAGGCGTGGGCGGGCTACGTGACGACCGGCGCGACGGAGGACGCAACACCGCCGCCGTCGCCGACGAACGTGAAGGCCGCGGCGACCGACGCCGGCACGTCCGTTACGTGGGACGCCGACGCGGACTTCGAGAGCGGGCTACGCGGGTTCGTAATCCTGCGCGACGGCAAGGAGATCGCGACCGTCCCGGAGAAGCCGGTCGGCCGGTTCGGGCGGCCGCTGTTTCAGACGATGTCGTACCACGACACGCCGGAGAAGCCACTCCCGGAGATGAAGTTCGTGGACAAGGCGGCGAAGCCGGGCGAGAAGCACGAATACCGCGTGATCGCGGTCAACGGCGTCGGGCTGAAGTCGGGGCCGTCGAAACGCTGAGTCGCTCCGAAACCCATTCCTCCGGCGGCGAGGGAAATGATTCCGGACGGGATGGCACTCCGCAACCGGTTCCGGGAGAACCTGTTACGTCACGCGGGAAAATGATTCCGGACTTTTGCGAATGATTCCGGCCGGGGGTGGGGTGGTTTCCGTGGAATCATTTTCTCTGCCGGTGGCGGTCTGTCACCCCTGGCGCGTCGGCAGCTTCTGGGCGCTGTTCGCGGTCGCGTCGTACTTCTTCTGCTCGGCCGGGTCGGTTACCTCTTCCAAGACGCCCTCGAAGTCGGCGATGTCGTACCACGCGCCGTCGGCGAAGTCGATGACGACCCGGCCGCCGTAGTTCACCGTCACGACGCGGCCGACCCGCCCCTCGAAGCGTTTCAACTCCGGCCGCGCGTCCGGCCGCACGTGGACGAACTTGTCCGTCCACTTCTTCTTCAGGGCGTCCACTTCTTCCTTCTCGGGGAACGGCATGGTCAACCTCGGAACGCCTGGCGGGCGTGGGACGGCGGGTCGAAGTCCAGCCGCTTGACGAACTGGCACGCCTCGGCGACGCCGAACTCGCGGTCCATCCCGGCGTCGTGCCAATCGACCGCCAGCGGGCCGTCGTACCCGATCTCGTTCAGGGTGCGGATGACGGCCTCCCAGTCGATCCCGCCGCGGCCCGGCGAGCGGAACTGGAACCCCCGCCGCGGGTCGCCGCTCGGCCAGTACCCGGTCAGAATCCCGGCCCGGCCGTTGAGCGACAGCACCGCGTCCTTGATGTGGACGTGGTAGATGCGGTCCGCGAACCGCCGCAGGAACTCGACCGGGTCCACGCCCTGCCAGTGCAGGTGGCTGGGGTCGAACGTCAGCCCGAACTCCTCGCGGTTGCCGAGAACGTCCAGTACGACCTCGGTGGAGTGCAGGTCGAACGCGATCTGACCGGGGTGGACCTCGAACGCGAACCGCACGCCGGAGTCACGGGCGGCGTCGAGGATCGGGTTCCACTGCTTCGCGAACTGCTTGAGCGCGTCCGCGATCAGCTCCGGCCGCGGGGCGGGGTACCCGGCGACGTAGGACCAGATCGGCGACCCGGTGAACCCGCTGACGACGCTGGCCCCCAGCTTCTCGGCGACCTTGAAGGTCGCCATCATTTCCTCGGCCGCCCGCTGGTGGACGCCGGCCGCCTTACCGTCGCCCCACACGTAGTCCGGCACGAGGCCCTGATGCCGCTTGTCGATCACGTCCGAGACGCACTGCCCGACCTTGTGGTTCGCGATGACCGGCAGTTGCAGGTCGTGCCGGGCGAGCACGTCGAGTTTCGCCGGACCGTACCCGTCGTCGCTCGCGGCCCGTTGGACTTCGAGGTGGTCGCCCCAGCAGCAGAGTTCGACGCCGTGGTAGCCCCACTCGTTGGCCTTCATGGCGAGCGTGTCGAACGGCAGGTCGGCCCACGGCCCGGTGAACAACAGCACTTGTCGCGGCATGGGGTGCGTCCGAGCGAATAAGAAAGCAAGGTGATCTTCGGACAACGACCGGACCCGGACAAGATGCCATCCCCGCCCGCGATCCTCGGCGGCCCGCCCGTTTTCCCGACCGGCCCGCCGCCGTGGCCTCCCGCGTCGCCCGACGTGGCGGAAGCGCTGGCCGGCGCGGCACGCGACGGCAGTTGGGGCCAGTACCACGGGCCGCACGTCGCCGCGCTGGAGGAACACCTCGCGAAGCATTTCGGCGTTCCGCACGTCCTCACCTGCGCGAGCGGCACGCTCGCCGTGGAGGCGGCGCTGCGGGCCGTCGGCGTCACGCCGGGCGATGAAGTCATCCTGTCCGCTTACGAGTACGAATCGAACTTCCTGACCGTCCACGCCCTCGGCGCGAAGCCGGTCCTCGTCGATGTTTCCCCAGCGAATTGGAATCTCGACCCCGATCAACTCGAACGGGCGGTGAGCGAGAAGACGAAGGCGGTTCTCGTCTCGCACCTCCACGGCGGCCTCGTGCCGATGGAGAAAGTCACGGCGTTCGCCGCCGCGTACAAGCTCCCGGTCGTGGAAGACGCGGCCCAGTGCCCCGGCGCGACGGTCGGCCTGCGGATGTGCGGGAGCCTCGGCGATGTCGGCGTGCTGAGCTTCGGCGGCTCGAAGCTGCTGTCCGCGGGCCGCGGCGGGGCGTTGCTGTTCCACGACGGGCGGCGCTACCAGCGGGCGAAGGTGTGGCTGTCCCGCGGCGTCCAGCAGTGGGCGGCGCTCAGCGAACTGCAAGCGGCCGTCCTTCGCCCGCAACTCGCACGGCTGGAAGCCGACACGCGAACCCGGTTCGAGAGCGTTCAGTTCATTCGCCGAGAACTTCTCGCCCACGGCGTCCGCGGGTTGGAACCGTTCGCGAACGATGTCGGCGAACACCGGCCGGCGTTCTACAAGGTCGGGTTCCGGTTCGACCCCGACCCGTTCGGCCTGCCGCGGGAACTGTTCGTGCGGGCGATGCGGGCCGAGGGCGTAGCGTTCGACGCCGGGTTCAAGGCGCTGCACGTCGGCCGGTCGGCCTCGCGGTTCCGCGCCGTCGGCGACCTCGCGGAAGCGACCCGCGCGGGCGAGAGCTGCGTGAAGTTGCACCACCCGGTCCTGCTCCTCGGTAACGAACCGGCCGCGCTTGTTGCCCGCGCGGTCGAAACCGTCTACCGTAACGCGGAGCGGATTCGTGCCGCGTTCCCACCGTCCTGAAAGGACTTCGCATGTCCCGGCTTGCCGTCCTCGTCGCCGCGCTCGTAGCGTTCCCCAGCCCCGTCGCTGCGGCCGACCCGCCGGCGGGGTCGTGGAAGCTCACCCTCCGCGTCAACAACCGGCCCGTGATGATGTTGCTCGCGTTCTCGCAGGCCGAGGGGAAGTGGGTTGGCGACATCGTGGACTCGACCGCCCAGTTCAACGCGGACCCGAAGTTCGACAGCGTCACCGTCGCCGGCGACACGCTCAAGTTTTCCATGAGCGTCGAGAAGCAGCCGTTCGCCAGCTTCGACGGGCTGATCGCGAAGGACGGCAAGAAGATCAGCGGCTCCCTCAGCTTCGCCGGCGGGCCGCTCGAACTGACGGACCTGAAGCCGAGCGCGCTCAAGAAGTTCACCGACCCGTTCGAGGTCATGCGGGAAACGATGGACCAGTCCGAGGACGCCCAGACGGTGTACGACGCGGCCCTCGTGGTCCTCGGCCAGGCCGCGGCGAAGAAGCTCAAGCCGGAGGACGCCCGCGGCATCGTGGACCGCGCCACGAAGTTGGCCGCCGGGTACGGCCCGCGGTGGGAGCGGACGGCGTCCCTGAAGTTCGCGAACGTGCTGGCCGACCAGACGGGATTTGAAGACGTGGCCCTCGCCCAGGCCCGGAAGGCCGAGCGGCTGCTCGCGGACGACGACGACGCGACCGTGCGGCTGGAAGTGCTCGAATCGCTCGTCCGGACGCTGACGAGGGCCAAGAAGCCGGACGACGCGAAGAAGTACGAGGTTCAGGTGCAGCGGCTCGAAGCCCGCGACTACCAGGAGTACACGAAGACCGTCCCGCCGTTCAAGGTCGAGGAGTACAAGGGCCGCAAGGCAAAGAGCGACCGCGTCGCGCTCGTCGAGATCGTCACGACGACGGAGCTGACGCAGACGACGGCGTTCGACTACGCCCGCGACGCGCTGTTGAAGGCGTACAAGCCGACGGAGGTGATCGTGCTGACGTACCAGCTCGGCATCCCGGACGCGCCGAACGTGCTGACGAACCGGGCCGTGCAGGAGCGGTTGCAGTTCTACCAGACGGCCATCGGCCGGAACGTCTTCTCGTTCGTGAACGGCAAGCGGGCCGTGCAGCTTCAGAAGGACACGACGGCGGCCGCGGCGAAGGCGATCTTCGACGCGCTGAAGGAGAAGGTTAACGAGGAGTTGGAGAAGCCGAGCGAGGCGAAGTTGAAGCTGGTCGTGACGCCCGGCGAGAAGGGGTTCACCGGCAAGGCCAGCGTCACCGACCTGGAGAAGGCGGGGGAGCAGACGTTCCTGCGGTTCGCGGTCGTGGAGGAAAAGATTCGCTACACGGCGGGCAACGGCGTGAAGTATCACCACAACGTGGTGCGGGCCACGCCCGGCGGCAAGGGGATCGTCCTCAAGCAGAAGGCGGCCGACCACACGGTCACGGTCAACCCGGACGAACTGCGGGAGACGCTCTCGAAGTCGCTCGACGACCTGGCGAAGGAAGCCGAGCTGCCGCGCGGCGAGCGGCCGCTTGCTCTGAAGAACTTGAAACTGGTCGCGTTCGTCCAGAACGACTCGACGGGCGACGTTCTCGCCGCGGCGCAAGCCGACCTCGCGGCGGCGAAGTAGTTTCAGAAGGCCCGACTTCCGAAGTCCGGCTTCGACTTCGGAAGTCGATCCCGCGCAGGAGCGTTCATACTGTCCGGCAAACGCCACTTCTTCCCCCCGACTTCCGAAGTCGAAGCCGGACTTCGGAAGTCGGGGGGAACTCAACCCGTCTTGACACCACTTCTGCCCCGTCGCTATTGCCCTCCCACTTTGACACCGTACCGGACCGAGGGCAGCACCATGCGCATTTCCCGCCGTCACGCCATCGCGAGTCTCCTGGCCGTCGTCGCGGGGCACGCCCCGGCGACCGCCGCCGACGCGGTGAGGCTCCAGGAGAACACGAAGCCCGGCGACGCCGTGCAGTGCGAGGTCCAATTGACCCTCGCCGGGAAGCTCAAGATCGACCGCGACGGCAAGCCCGACACCCTACCGCTGGAAGCGCGGGCGAAGCACACGTTCCTCGAGCGGATCGAATCTGCCCAGGCCGTCCGGCACTACCGCGAGGCGTCGTCCGAGAGCATCGTCGGCGGCGACCGCAGCAAGCGCGTTCTCCCCGAAGACCGCCGCGGCATCCTCATCCAGCGGACGACCGCCGGGCCGTTCCACTTCAGCCCGACCGGCCCGCTCACCCGCGACGAACTCGAACTCGTCGGCGAGCACTTCGACACGCTCGCCGTCCCCGGCCTGCTGCCCGGCAAGGACGTGAACGTCGGTGACACCTGGGCAATCGCGAATGAGACGGTTCAGGCCGCGTGCCTGTTCGACGGCCTCATCAAGCACGACCTCGTCGGCAAACTCGTCGGCGTCAAGGACGGTGTCGCGACGGTCTCCGTCACGGGCAAGGCCGAGGGGATCGAGCACGGCGCGATCGTGAGGCTGTCCGTGGCCGCGGAATGCTCCTTCGACACTGCAAAACAAGTCATTTCTAGCGTCCGGTGGGAACAGACCGACGACCGCGAGCAGGGGCCGATCAGCCCGGCGATGGAGGCGAAGGCCACCGTCACCGTGACCCGCACGCCAGCGGTCGAGTCGAAGGACGTAACGGACCTGCGGGCGAAGCTGCCGGCCGACGGCAAGGTGCCGGACGTGCTGGCCCAGCTCCGGCACGCCGACGGGACCGGGTACGAGTTGGTCTACCCGCGGGACTGGCACGTCGTCGTCAAGAACGACAAGCACCTCGTCCTGCGGCTGCTCGACCGCGGCGAGTTCGTGGCGCAAGCGACCATCGCCGTGTGGAAGCCGGCCCCGACGAACACGGACCCGAAGGACATCCTCGCGGAGTTCGTCGAGGCGACGAAGAAGCAGCCCGGCTGGGACCCGGAGAAGGTGCTGGAAAACGGCATGCTCCAGGCCGGGGCCGGGCGGCAGCTCTACCGCCTGTCCGCGAGCGGCAAGCAGGACGGGCTGGCCGTCGTGCAGTCGTTCCACCTACTCAGCGGCGAGAAAGGACAACACGTCGCCGTCGCGTGCGTGTCGAACGCGGCGACCGCCGCGAAAGTCGGCACGCGGGACGTGGCCCTCGTGTCCGCCATCGACTTCCCGGCGAAGAAGTGACGCCCGATCTTCCGCGCTCCCCATGCCCGGCGGGGTTTGGTATCGTAAATTCTAAGAAAGACGTTCGGCGACTCCCGCTGCGGTGAGGGCTCCATGCGGATCGGTGTCATTAGCGACACACACGACCGGCACGAGGTGGTCGCCGACGCCGTTCGCCTCCTCGGGGAGCAGAAGGTCGAACTCGTCCTGCACTGCGGGGACATCGAGACGCCCGACACCATTGCCCTGTTCCGCCCGCTCCCCACGCACTTCGTCTTCGGCAACTGGGACAAGGACAAGTCGAAGCTCGTCGGCGCGATCCGCGACATCGGCGGCCAGTCGCACGACTCGTTCGGGGCCATCGAACTCGCCGGCAAGCGGATCGCCTGGGTCCACTCGCACGACCGCCACCAGTTCTACGAACTCGAGCACTGCAACTACTTCGACTACCTCTTCTACGGGCACACGCACGTCCGGGAGCAGCACCGGACCGGGAAGACGCTCGTGGCCAACCCCGGCGCGTTGTTCCGGGCGAACCCGAAGACGTGCATCGTGCTGGACGTGAGCACCGGGGAGGTGAAGCCGATCATCATCCCCACGACGGCGAAGCCCGGCGAGTCGGTCCACGCGATGCCGGGGCTGGCGAACCGCTCGATGCCGCAACTCCCCGGCCTCCCGCCGGACGAACTCCCCCCCAATTAGCCGGCAATTCCCTCTCATTTTCCGATTTTGCCACGGCCGTAGATCGGGTTGACGCCCCCGGACCGTGCCGGCATACACCCCCGCCTTGGCTGAGCGTCGGCCGGGGACGTGCCCCTCCGACCCGGCTTGACTCGACTTCTCAGGAAGTGTTAGGAGTTAGGCCGCCTTGTGTTTCCGCCCGGAGGAATGGAAGAATGAATCGACTTACGCGCACGATCTTGGTCGCCGGCGTTGCCCTCGTGGGGGCGTTCTCCGGCTCGTCGGCCCGAGCGGGCCTCCTTCCGGTGAACGTGAGTGTTAACGCGGAAGGGGACAACTACCGGTGGACGTACAACATCGTGTTGCCCACCGACTCGCAGCTCCAGTCCGGTGACTACTTCACCATCTACGACTTCGGCGGCCTGGTCGCCGGCAGCAACGCCCAGCCGGACGGCTGGATGTACGAGCAGACGAACCTCGGCCCGACGCCGCCGGGCGTGGACCCGGAGGACAACGCGGCGCTGCCGAACCTGACGTGGAAGTACACCGGCCCGACGATCAACACCGGCCAGACCGGCCTGGGGAACTTCTGGGCCGTCTCGACGCAGCAGAGCGCGACGGACTCGTTCTTCACGGCCAGCACGCACCGGACGAGCGACGGCCGGGTGGACCAGAACATCACGGACACGACCGTGCCCGTCCCGACGGCCGGGCCGGAGGAACCGAACCTCGTTCCGGAGCCGGCGACCCTGGTCCTCGCGGGCCTCGGGCTGCCGCTGCTCGGGCTGCGGCGGTGGGTCCGTCGGTCGGCGGGATAGTCAAACTTTAGCGAATCCGGAACTGCGGTTGACAGTATCGGGGGGCGTGCTTATTTTGCCGCCCGCCTAAACGCCCGAGCCTAGCAACTCGGGCAGAAATGACCACTCGCTCACTCAGGAGGTTTCCCCCCAATGCAAGGCCGAACGATGATCTCGCGGTTGATTCTGGCCGCCCTCGCGGCGGTGCTCGCCGGCTCGACGGCGTCCGCCGGGCTGCTCCCGGTGTCCGTCACGGTCCTCCCGGAGGCCGACACGTTCCGGTGGACGTACTCGATCGTCCTCCCGACCGACAGCACCCTCCAGTCCGGGAACTACTTCACGATCTACGACTTCCACGGGTACGTGCCCGGCCAGGAGTTCGGCCCGGACGGGTGGGCGTTCGAGGCCACGAACGCCGGCCCGACGCCCGCCCTGCTGAAGCCGAACGACAACCCGGACGTGGTGAACCTGACGTGGAAGTACACCGGCCCGACGATCCCGAGCGGGCAGATCGGCCTGGGGAACTTCTGGGCGTTCTCGACGATCGGGGAGATCCAAACCGACTCGTTCACGGCGATCACGAACCGGACCTCGGACGGGCTGGTGGACAGCAACATCACGGAGACGGACGTGCCGATGGCCCCGACCGGCGGCCCGACGGACCCGAACCTGGTCCCGGAACCGACGACGCTGGTGCTGGCCGGCCTCGGCCTGCCGCTGATCGGTCTCGCCCGCTTCCGCCGCAAGACCGCGGCGTAAGGGGAACGAACCGTTGAATCGAAACGAGCCGACCGGAATGGTCGGCTCGTGTCATTTCCCGGCGTGGAGAAGTTCGAGAACGAACTGCGACCAGGTTTCAAATTGCTCGCGCTCGGCCCGCAGCTGATCGAGCGGAACGAACCCGCCCTCGGCGAGCGCGTCCTCGTTCGAGCGGACGGCCGGGGCTTCCAGGCCCCAGAGATGGACGACGCCCAGGTGGACGCGGCCGACCGGGGTGCGGTCGTCGTTGATGAAACCGAGGAGTTGCTCGGAATACTGACACCCGATTGTCACCTCTTCCGTCACCTCGCGGCGCATCCCGTTCGCGTACCAATCGCCCGGCCCGGCCGCGTCCTGCTCGGAGATGTGCCCGCCGATGCCGACGGACCGCAGGGCGCGCAGCCGCTTCTCCGTGCCGCTCGCCCCGCGGCGGTACTGGAACAGCCGGTCGCCGTGCCGGAGGACGACGTAGGGGATGAGTTGCTTGAACGCGGGGTCGGTTTCGACCTCGGACCGCGGGCGGAACGAGAACAGTCGGGCGTCGAGGAGCGCGGCCCGATAGTTCGCGTCCGACGGGCGGAGGCCGTGGAAGTACCCGACCGCCTCAAAGTGGGCGGTCGGAATCACCAGCACTCGTTCGTCGGTCGGCATCGCGTCCCTCACACGAACTTGACGATCACGGCCACGATCACGGCGAAGACGACCATACCGACGGCGAGCCGCAGCACCTCCACCGACGGCTTCCGGGCGAGCAACCGGTCGAGTTCGGCCTGATCGCTCGACTCGATCGCGACCTGGAGCGCCGACTCGTACCGCCCCTCCGGGTAGTCCTTCGCCTGCTCCTCGGAGAGACTCCCCTTCACGGGCGACGCGACCACGGCGAAGTGGAAGTTGAGGTCGCCGGCGAACGCGAACGTCGCGGGCCACAGGTCGCAGCGGATGCGGTCCGGCAGTAGTTGCCACACGTTGCGGGCCAACTCCGGGTCGGGGGCCGGACGGACGACGGCGACGTGCGCCCCGTCGAGCAGCGCCTGCGTCGTGCCGAGGAGGAACGGGCCGTCGCCGGCCTTCAGGATGGCGTGAAGGTCGCCCACCTTCCGCGGCGGGAGCGGCTCCTCCGGCCACGCCAATTCCGGCAGCGACCCACGGGCGTCGAAGTTCGGCGGGTAGCGGTCCGCAATGGCGAACGGGTCGCCGAGGTGCGAGTACAGTTCTCGCGAGAAGATCAGGAAGCGGAACGCGAGCGGCGGGTCGGCCGAGCCGTCGGCCCGGTCCGCGGCTTGCACGATCACGATTCGCTTCGCGTCGATCTCGTGGGCGAACACCGCCGCGGGGCACGCAACGTTCACCGGCCGCGGGCCGAACTTCACGGCCGCCCGCAGGGCGAACTCTTCGACGACGAAATCGACGCCGGCCGACTTCGCGACGACCTTCGGCGTCATGGCGATGCGGACGACGACGAGCTGCTGGACGGTGAAATCGAGCGAGGGCATCAGCGGTCTCGGAGGATTTCGCGGGCCGCGTTCATCCCGGCCGCGCCCATGACGCCGCCGCCGGGGTGGGCCGCCGCGCCGCACAGGTACAGGCCGCGGAC
The DNA here is from genome assembly GCF_059499385.1 of Limnoglobus sp. NCBI lineage: Bacteria > Pseudomonadati > Planctomycetota > Planctomycetia > Gemmatales > Gemmataceae > Limnoglobus > Limnoglobus sp. The sequence goes on from NZ_JCABYM010000081.1 coordinate 113,467, forward strand.
CGGCGTGCGGTAGTCCGCGTACCCGGCCGCCGGGCGAAGGCTGAACATGTTCGACAGCGACATCGCCCCCTGCATGATGTTGCCGCCGGTGATCCCCCACTCCCGCTCCATGTCCGGCGGCGCGAACACCCGGCGGTCGATGACGCTCCGCTTGAAGTTCGGGGCGTACTCGTTCAGGATGTCGAAGCACCGGTCGGCGAACCGGTCCCGCTCCACGTCCCACGTCGTCCCCTTCAGCGTGTAGGGGGCGTACTGCACGAACATGCTGAGGATGTGCTTTCCCGGCGGCGCGAGGGTCGGGTCGAGGGCCGTCGCCATCGTGCATTCGAGGATCGGGTCCGCCGCCGGGCGGCCGTACTTCGCGTCGTCGTAGGCCCGCTCGATGTAGTCCATGTCCGGGCAGACGTGCATCGTCCCGTGGTGCTGCGGGCCGACGCCGGCGGTCGGCAGGCACGCGAACTGCGGCGGCTCGCTCAGCGCGACGTTGATCTTCACCGTCGCCGAGGAGTAGTCGATCTTCTTCACCTGCTCCGTAAACTCGGTCGGCAGGTCGCGGTCGTCGAGCAGTTTCAGGAACGTGACGTTCGCGTCGGCGCAGGACGCGACGACCGGCGCGAGGAACTCCGTCCCGTCTTGCAGTGCAACGCCGACGGCGCGGCCGTCCTTCACGAGAATCCGGCCGACGGCCGCGTTCGTGCGGACCTCCGCCCCGTGCTTTTTCGCGCTGGCGGCGATGCTGGTGGCGATCGTGCCCATGCCGCCGCGGACGTAGCCCCAGACGCCGCGGACGCCGTCGCACTCGCCCATGACGTGGTGGAACAACACGTAGGCCGTCCCCGGATGCGACGGCGGGGCGAACGCGCCGATCACGGCGTCCGTCGCGATGGTCGCCTTCAACTGCGGCGACTCGAACCACCGGTCGAGGATCGGGGTGGCCGCGCCGGTCAGGATTTCGATCGCGTCGCTCGCCGCCTGCCGGCCGAGGCCGCGGAACTGGTAGCCGAGCTTGCCGAGCCGCCAGAGGTTGCCGAGGCCGGCGAACGGGTCCGGCGGCGTCTGCACCAATAGCGGTTCGAGGAAGTCCGCGACGCGGGTGAGCATCGCTTCGTACTTCGGGTACTGCTCCGCGTCCCGAGCCGAGAACTTTGCGATCTCGCGGCGGGTCAGCTCCTTGTCCGGCCCCATCATCAGGTAGCGGCCGTCCGGGAACGGCGTGAACGACGACGGCGACCGCGGGATCATCTCGAACCCGTACTTCTTCAGCTCCAGGTCGCGGATGATCTCCGGCCGTAGCAGGCTGTTCACGTAAGCCGCGCTCGACACCTTGAAGCCGGGCCAGACCTCTTCCGTGATGCAGCACCCGCCGAGGATGTCGCGGCGCTCGAGGACGAGTACCCGGCGGCCGGCCTTCGCGAGGTACGCGGCCGTGACGAGGCCGTTGTGGCCCGCGCCGATGACGATGGCGTCGTAGGATTGCGGCATGTGGGTTGAGATAGCGTCGCGCACGAAAAAACCCACCCTCGCGGGTGGGTCATAGTAGTAGGCACACTCCGTGTGCCGTCTCCTCGGCGGGTCGGCGAGTTCGTCCGGGCCGCTGCCGCTGGTTGCGGACGGTACGGGAACCTTTCGGCGAGTTCGTCCGAGCCGCTGCAACGCTCAGCAGACGGCACACAGAGTGTGCCTACTACTATTTCTTCGTCTTGATCGTCACCTCGCGGGGCTTCGGGGCGAGCGGCCGTGGCGGCTCGACGGACGGCTCGTTCGGCCGCGGCTTCTCCGGTTCCGGCCGCGGCTTGTTCCGACTCGGCGACGGCGGGTCCGGTCGCGTGTCGGGAACTTGCGGCTTCGGTTTCTCGTCCCGCTTCGGCGGCTCCGGCTCCTTCTCCGGCGGTTTCGGGTCGGGCTTCGGTTCCGGCTTCTGCGGCTCGGCCGGCTGTTCCTCCTCCTCCTCGCGGGGCGGCGGCTTCACGACCGTCTCGCCCTGCATCATGTCCACCGAGACGGTCGTGCCGGCGGTCAGCTCGACCAACTTCCGCTTCGTGACTTCCTCGCCGAACCAGGTGAACGTGGCCTCGAATTGGTAGCGGTACTTCGGGCCGACCGGCAGCTCCGGGGTGACGAACTGCCGCACGCCGGTCATCTGGTGCGTGGGGCGGCCGTTGATCGTGAGGGTCGCGCCGACCGGGACGGTCACGGTGACGAGCGTGGTCCTTCCGGCCGCGAGGGCCGCCCCGCCGAACGCGGCCACCAGCACCGCCGCGAGCGCGGCGGGGGCTAACGTCTTCATGTGTCGGTCCCGGTAATCTGCGGCAACTCTGCCACTGTATTGAGATGATTATCCCCCGCTCCGGAAGGCCGGGCGAGGGAATCCCGGAAACGGCCGCCGGGGGAGAAGTTGCCCATTCCCCCGAACCGCTATCGCCGCCCGAACCGATACCCGATCAGGGCGAGGACGGTGCCGAGCATCGCCCCGACGTGGAAGTCGCGGATCGGATCGACGTTCGGGATGTGCGCCAGCTTGTGGGCGAAGACGGTGACGGCGGCCCCGAGGATGGCCAGCACCGACATCCAGTGGCCGCGGTAGAACACGGACGTGACCAGCAGGATGCCCGCCCAGCCGACGGTCGCGTTGTCGATCCACGCGGTCAGCTCGAACGGCACGCCGTCGAAGACGAGCGGGAGGTTCCCCCCGGTCGCGCCGGCGAGGACGTGGTTCTGGACCGCCCAGGCGGCGCAGCCGGAAAGGAAGATGATCGCGAACGTCAGCCGGACGTGCGGCCCGCAGAGCAGCCAGACGGCCCACTCCATGATGTCGATCCGCTCGCGGGTCGGGGCGGCGGGCTGGCCGTTGATGAGCCGCCGCATGACCTCGACCGTGCCGGACGCGCCGGTCGGCTCGCCGTAGGCCCCCTTCGCCCGGCGGACGGTCTCCGCGTCGCGGATGGCGCTGACGTTGCGGAGCATCTCGTCGGCCGCGTCCTCGGCCAACCGGCGGGCGCGGCGGTTCGCGACCCCCTTCGCCAGCAGCCGGTCGGTTTCGATCTGCACGAACAGCTTCCGCTCCCGCTCCCGCTGCCGCGACTGTTCGATGCGGTTGATGACGTGAAGAATCGGCTCCCGCCACCCGGCGTGGCACTCGCGGTAGCCGGCGCACTCGCCGCGGAGGTGCGTCCGGGCGGTCAGCTTCGCCTCGAAGCCGAACAGCTCCTCGAACAGCTCCTCCCAGTTCCGCCCGGCGTACTTCGCCACGAACAGCCGGACCTGGTCCTCGTCGAGGCCGTCCGCCCGCATGCGGCGGAGGAGCCGCTCGCACGCCGTCACGACGCCGCCGCGCTCTTGCTCGACGCTGCGGTCCAGCCCGTACCGCAGGGCGAACGCCAGCGCCGTCCCGATAAGGCCGAACCCGGTCCAAATCCAGAACAGCTTGAGCATCCAGAGCAGGATGGCGAACAGCACGACGCACCCGCCGAAGACGAGCCAGTCGCCGACGGTGAACCCGGCGACGAGGTGGCGGACGCGCACGAACAGGTAGGTTCGCCGGGCGAGGCCGTTCACCACGAAGTAGACGGCCGCGGCCTGCAACACCATCCCGGCGAGGCCGAACGCCCACCCGAGCCGGCCGAGGAACGTCAGCACGACCGCGGCCAACAGACACGAGGTAAGGAAGCCCGTGAGGACGCGGGTGCGGAGCAGGATCGACGGCGAGTAATTGAACTGATCGACGGCCTGTTCCAGCGTCGCGATCTGCTCCTCGCGGGCCGTCACCGGCGTCGTCGTGTGGATGCCGAGCCAGTGCTCCAGCGTACGGACGAGTTCGCCCATCGTTTGGAACCGCTCGCCGGCCTGCTTCGCCATCATCTTCTGGATGACCGACGACAGTTCCTTCGGGACGCGGGCCGCGATCTCTTCCGGCGGGATCAGCGGCTTGTAGGCGTGGGCCGTCATCAACTCGACGGCCGTGTCCCCCTCGAACGGCTGGCGGCCGGTGACCATCACGTAGAGCGTGCAGCCGAGCGAGTAGATGTCGGCCCGGTGATCGACGTTCGCCGCGTCCCGGCACTGCTCCGGCGACATGTACGCGGGCGTGCCGAGGGCCATCCGCGTGCCGGTCATGTCCGGCGGGATCGTGTACAGCCCGCTGTTGGAACTCGAGTCGGAATCGACCTTGTCCGCGTCCTGCGTCAGGTCCGGCGTCTTCACGAGGCCGAGGTCCGCGACCTTCACGAGGCCGTTCCCGTCCACCAGCAGGTTGTCCGGCTTGATGTCCCGGTGGATCATGCCGCGGTCGTGCGCCAGTTTCAGCCCGCGGGCCGCTTGGAGGATGTACCCGACGGCCTTCTCCGGCTCGACCTTGCCTTCCGCCCGGATGAGGTCCGAGATCGACCGCCCGGCGACGTACTCCATGCTGAAGAACTTCGTCCCCTCGACCTCGCCGATGTCGTACACCTGGACGAGGTTCGGGTGGTTCAGCTGTGCGGCGGCGTAAGCCTCCCGCGTGAACCGGGCGACGAACACCGGGTCGTCCGCCCACCGGCGGCTCATGACCTTCAGTGCGACCGGCCGGTCGAGCGAGAGCTGGCGGGCGAGGTAGACGGTCCCCATGCCGCCGCGGCCGAGGACGCGGTCGATCTGGAAGCCCGGCACGACCGGGCGGACGCTCGGCCCCGGCGTGAGCATCGGCTGGGCGTAATCGTCGGCCGTGTCCTTCGCGTTCGCGACGTGCTTCCCGTAGGTGATCGGCGTTCGGGTCGAGGGGTCTGCGGCGACGGCGACGTGCGAGGACGACACCGCGAACCGGGAGTCCCGCGAGTTCGCGGCATCGACCTTCGTGATCTTCTCGCGGCTGGCCGACGGGAAGAACCGGTTGCACGTCGGGCAGCGGTGGAAGGGTAGCCCGTGGGTGGACAGTTGCCCGGTGTGCTGAGCCTGACAGTGTGGGCAATCAATCGACACTACGGCGTCCCCGGCAGTGGCCGACAATTGATCCGGCAACCCGTCGCCGCCCTTGACGGCAGGGTGCGACGGCGATCAACCCTAGAGCGCCACCGAGGGGTTGCGACGATTTTCCGCGAAGTGCCGACCGTTCCGGTTGTCCCGATGTCTGAATTCCCAACCGCCGCGCGAGCCGAAACGGGCGGCATTCAACCTGGAACGATTGGAGAAGCGGCTCGAGGCGTTCGAGAAGTTAACACCGTTCGCCGGCGGCCTGAACTCTCAGGCCACGCGACGAAGGAACTTCGGCTTTCGCCGATTTCCCGCTTTTGCTACAAGTCCCGTGTCGTCGCACTCCGCCGCGCACGGGCCAGCCCATGTACAAGTTCTTGCTCTGCTTCAAGTACCTCCGGACGCGGTACCTGGCGTTCGTCTGCATCGTCAGCATCATGCTCGGCGTCGCGACGCTCATCGTCGTCAACAGCGTGATGAGCGGGTTCTCGAACAAGCTCAAGGACCGGCTCCGCGGCGTGTTGGCGGACGTGATCGTCGAGACGGACAACTTCGCCGGCTTCCAGATGCACCCGGAGTTGCTGGAGGACCGCATCCGCCGGTCGCCGGCCGGGAAGTACGTGGAGACGGTCGCCCCGACGGTCGAGGTCGTCGGCACGGTGCAGTTCAACTTCCGCGGCATGAACGTCGTGAAGCCGATCAAGCTGATGGGCGTCGATCCGGCGCGGCAAACGAAGGTCGGCGGGTTCGGCCAGTACCTGACGCGGCAAAAGGGGGCGGCCGTGCCGTCGTTCGACCTGACGCCGGAGGCGCAAGAACTGTTCAACAAGAACATCGCGCTCGAAGCGATGATGAACGACCCGCCGGTCCCCGACCCGATGGGGGCGAACGGCGACTTCCTCGGCAAGGGGCCGGACATCAAGGGTGACGGGAACGCGATCCCACTCCCGCCGGTCCCGATGCCGGAGCTGCCGAAGGTCGAGCCGGCGAAGCCGATCGGAATCATCGTCGGCCACTCACTCGCCCACTTCCGGTACAAGAACCCGGAGACGGGGCACGTCGAGGAAGTCCCCGGCCTCCGGCCCGGCGACCACGTCATGATCGCCACGCTCGCGGCCAACGAGATGCGGCCGGTGTGGGGCACCTACGTCGTGGTGGACTACTTCAAGTCCGAGATGAGCGAGTACGACAGCCAGTTCATCTACATGAACCTGCCCGACATCCAGCGGCTGCGGCGGATGGACGAGCGGGTGACGCACCTCCAGGTCAAGCTGAAGGACGACGCCCCGAAAGGCTACATGTTCGTGAAGCCGAACGTGTCGGACGAGATTCAGAAGCTGTTCGGGAAGTACGAGGCCCGCGCGGCGACGTGGGAGGACCACCAGGGGCCGCTGCTCGCCGCCATCGACATCGAGCGGGGCATCCTGAACCTGCTGCTTTTCATGATCGTCGGCGTGGCCGGGTTCAGCATCCTGGCCATCTTCACGATGATCGTGTCCGAGAAGATCCGCGACATCGGCATCCTGAAATCGCTCGGCGCGTCGAACCGCGGCGTCATGGGCATCTTCGTCTGGTACGCGATCCTCCTTGGCGTCGTCGGCTGCGCGGCCGGGACGGTCCTCGGCCTGGGGATCACGGAAAACATCAACGAGATCGAGACGTTCATCAATGAGAAGACCGGGCAGCAGCTGTTCGACCGGTCGGTCTACTACTTCGACAAGATTCCGACGAACGTGGAAAGCGCGACGGTCGTGCTGGTGAACGCCGGGGCGATGTTCGTGGCCGTGTTCTCCAGCCTGCTGCCGGCGTTCCGGGCGGCCCGCCTGCGGCCGATCCAGGCGCTTCGATTCGAGTAACGGACGTGGAACCCGGAGCGGCAGCGACGGGGTGATGACGACCGCACCCCGTCGCTGCCGCTCCGGGTTCCACCGCTTCAGGGGCTTCCGATGCTGACCGCAGAAAACTTAACGAAGACGTACCGCCGCAACGCCGACGTGGTGAACGTCCTCGGCGGCGTCTCGCTGACCGTGCGGGACGGCGAGTTCCTGAGCATCGTCGGGGCGTCCGGGTCCGGCAAGAGCACGCTCCTGCACGTCCTCGGCACGCTCGACGTGCCCGATTCCGGCACGATCAGCCTCGACGGCAAGCGGATCGACCACCTGCCGAACCGGGACCGCGATGCGATCCGCAACCGGACGTTCGGGTACGTGTTCCAGTTCTACCACCTGCTGCCGGAACTCACCGCCCTCGACAACGCGCTGATGCCGGCGTACATCTTGCAGTCGTTGCTCGGGTGGATGCAGTCCCGCAAGCAGTGGCGGAAGCGGGCCGAGGAGCTGTTCGAGCGGGTCGGGCTGTCCCACCGCAAGACGCACAAGCCCCGCGAGTTGTCCGGCGGGGAGATGCAACGGTGCGCCATCGCGCGGGCGCTGCTGCAACGGCCGCGAGTGCTTCTCGCCGACGAGCCGACCGGCAATCTGGACGTGCAGAAGGGGAACGAGATCATCGACCTACTACACGACCTCAGCCGCAACGACCGGGTGACGATCGTGATGGTGACGCACAACCTGGAAATCGCCGGCACGACCGACCGGGTCGTCCGGCTGTGCGGCGGCCGCGTGGTCGAGGAGCGCGGGCCGACGTTTCGCCCCCGGCTGATGACGGCGGCGGTGTGAGGGGCGAATTCCCGCGAACCGTTCCGCCGGTCAGCTATCCTGGACAGTGGAGGTTCTGCCATGTCCCGCACGCTCCCGATGGTGGCCGCACTGCCGAAGCTGGCCGAAATCGTCGAGGGCATGTCCGCCGGCGATGAACTGGTACTTACTGCCGACGGCGTGCCGGTCGCCACATTGACCCGCGCCCCGCGGACGAGTTGGCCCTGCCAGCCGGGGTCGGCGAAGGACCGGTCCTTCTGGATGGCCCCGGACTTCGACGCGCCGTTAGAGGACTTCGCGGAGTACATGGAATGAGGCTGCTCCTGGACACACACACGGTCCTCTGGTTCTGGTGGAACGACCCGCAGCTCAGCAGTAACGCCCTTCAACTCATCTGCGACCCGGCCAACCGAAAGCTCGTGAGCGTCGCGACGCCATGGGAGGTGGCCATTAAGGTGAGCCTCAAGAAGCTCACCATTGGCGGCCCGTACCAGGGCTTTTTCCCCCAGCACATGTTGCGGAACAACTTCGAGTGGCTGGACTCGAAGGACGGTCACTTCGCCACGCTGACGGCGCTCTCCTTCCATCACAAGGATCCGTTCGACCGGCTGCTGATCGCCCAGGCCCAGTCCGAGCAAATCCCCATCGTCAGCGCCGACCCCGCATTCGACGCCTACTCCGTTTCGCGCCTCTGGTAGCCGTGTTGTCCGGTTCCGCCGGGGCGAACGACGCCATACAATCCACATACCCGACCACCGTTCCCGGAGCCTTCGGATGTCCACCCGCGTTTGGATCAACGGGCAGCTCTTCGACAAGTACGACGCGAAGATCAGCGTCTACGATCACGGCCTCCTCTACGGCGACGGCGTGTTCGAGGGCATCCGCGTCTACGCCGGGAAGGTGTTCAAGCACAAGGAACACATCGACCGGCTGTTCGAGTCCGCCAAGGCCATCGCCCTCACCATCCCGCTGACGCCGGAACAAGTGACGAAGGCCGTCGAGGACACGGTCGCGGCGAACAACAAGGTCGAAGGGTACATCCGGCTCATCGTCACCCGCGGCCCCGGCAGCCTCGGGTTGGACCCGCGGAAGTGCGAGCCGAACGTCATCGTCATCGTGGACGACATCAGCCTTTACCCGAAGGAACTCTACGAGAACGGGCTGGAGATCATCACGTCGTCGTACACCCGCAACCACCCGAACGCGGTCAACCCGCGGGTCAAGTCGCTCAACTACCTGAACAACATCCTCGCCAAGATCGAGGCCATCCGGGCGAATTGCCTGGAGGCGATCATGCTCAACCACAAGGGCGAGGTCGCCGAGTGTACCGGCGACAACCTGTTCATCGTCAAGAACGGCGTCCTCAAGACGCCGCCGAACGACGCCGGGATTCTGGAAGGCATCACCCGCAACTTTGTCATCGACCTGGCGAAGCAGGCGAACGTCCCGTTCGCGGAATCGGTGCTGACCCGGCACGACGTGTACGTCGCCGACGAGTTGTTCCTGACCGGCACGGCAGCGGAGGTCATCGCCGTCACGAAGGTGGACGGCCGCACCATCGGCGGCGGGAAGCAGGGGCCGGTGACGAAGCAGCTCCGCGAGCTGTTCACCGCCGCCGTGCGGAAGTGACCCTGCCAAACTGACATGCTCCGCCGCCACCGCCGCCACCGCCGCCACCGCCACGGGGTGGCCCCCGTGGCGGAATCGCCACCTGGGTTGACGCGACACCTATAATGTCTTTTTGTTCACATGACACCCGAACTGCAAGAACACCGTGACCGCCTGCTCGTCGCCCTCGGCGGGATGGGCCGGGCCGCGGTCGCGTTTAGCGGCGGCGTGGACAGCACCGTCGTCGCGAAGGCGGCCGCCCTCGCCCTCGGCGATAACGCCGTCGCCGTCACCGCCGACTCCGCGAGTGTCGCCCGGTCCGAGTTGGAAGAAGCGAAGGAACTCGCCAAGCAAATCGGCATCCGGCACGTCGTCGTCCGCACGGCCGAGTTCGACTCCCCGGCCTACGCCGCCAACGACGGCACGCGGTGCTACCACTGCAAGAGCGAACTTTACTCGCGGATCGAATCGCTGCTGCCGGAGTTGGGCGTGAACGCCATCTGCTCCGGGGCGAACCTCGACGACGCCGGGGACTACCGGCCGGGGTTGACGGCCGCCGCCGAGCATCACGTTCGCCATCCCCTTCAAGAAGCGGGGTTCACGAAGCAGGACGTGCGCGACCTCGCGCGGCACTGGCAGTTGCCGGTGTGGGACAAGCCGGCGTCGCCGTGCCTGTCGAGCCGCCTCGTGCCGGGGCTGGCCGTCACGCCGGAGCGGACCGGGCGGGTCGAACGCGCGGAAGCGTTCCTCCGCACCCTCGGCCTACGGACCTGCCGCGTGCGGTATCACGAGGGCGACCTCGCGCGGATCGAAGTGCCGCCGGACGCCGTCGCGATGCTGGCCGAGGACGGCGTGCGGGACCGGGTCGTGCGGCAGCTGCTCGATTCGGGCTTTCGGTTCGTGACGCTCGACCTGCAAGGGTTCCGGTCGGGTAGTATGAATGAACTCATCTCGTTGGACGTGAAGACGCGGTTCGCCCGCGCGACCTAGGGACCAGCCATGACACCCCTGCCGGCGGCGCAAGCCCTCGACCAATTCTTCCTCGAAGCCCGGTGCAAGCTGCTCGACCTGGCGGCCATCCTGGACCGGATCGACCGCGGGGAGAACGCCGCCGCAGCGGCGACTGACCCCCGCGTCGGGCGGATTCGGGAAGCCTTGACGATTCTGCTGAACAAGCCGGCGGCCCGCGCGGAACAGATCCAACAAGTCTTCTCGCAAAGTTACGACCCGAGCTGGAAACGCCCCGACCCGCGGTGAGGCGTGTGCTAGGAAGACGTTGGCCCGCCGCGACTTGGGGATCGTTCACGGTCGCGGATTGTTGGTATAACGAGCGTGTCCGTAGTCCGTCCGCGACCCCTCGCCCCCACCGAGGTCAACTTCACCATGCCGATTAAAGTGACCTGCAACCAGTGCGGCGGTATCCTCCACGCCCCGGACGACTCGGCCGGCAAGCGGGGCCGCTGCCCGACGTGCGGGACGGTGCTGACCATCGCCGGCGAGTCGGTCGGGCCGGCCCCGAGCCAGTTCGGCGCGCCGCCGCTGCCGCGGCCGGCCACCCCGCAACCGCAGGCGGCCCCGGTGTCGAACCCGTGGGGGAGCCTGCCGAGCGTGCCGGACGACAAGCCGCTCGGCGGCCCGGCCGGGCCGCCGAAATCGACCTACGACATCGCCCGCGACCCGCCCGCGCCGGCCCGCCAACCGGAGCCGGCCCCGTCCCCGCGGGGCAGCCGCGTCCCGCCGGACCCCCGGAGGAACGCCGTCTCCGACCCGTTCGCCAAGCCCGGCAAGCCGCCGGCCGACGACCGCGCCGTCACCAACCGCGGGTGGCTGAAAGTTCGCCGCGGGTTGGGCTGGATTCGCACGGCCGTGTTCTTCGCGCTGCTCGGGGTGCTGGCGTACGCCGCCGTCCCGATCCTCCAGACGTTCGACGTGAAGTTGCCGGACCAGACGCCGGGGTTCTTGAAGATCGACGGCTACTCCCAGGTCGAGGAAATCCGGTTGCTCGGGGCGGTCGGGCCGCTCGCCCTGGCCATGCTGTGCGGGCTGATCGGGCGGTTCGGCGTGTCCGCCGCCCCGACCGCGTCCGGCGCGAAGGGCACGGCCGTCTTCTCGTCGCTGGCGACGCTCGTGGCCGTCGGCGGGTTCGGGGCGTTCGCCGCGATGACCGGGCTGGCGATGAAGGACAGCGGCCTGATCCCGCAACTCACGCCGGGGACCGGCCGCGCGGCGGCGGGGGCGACGGTCTACGACCAGATCGAGGGGTACGTGAAGGGCGTCTTCATGACGCCGGAGGAGACGCCGGGCAAGATTCAGGGCCTCGGCTTCGTGGCGTTCCTCGCCTTCGGCCTGCTGGCGGAGGTCTGGTTCGTGGCGACGCTCGGCCGGATGGGGGCGGCGCTGCAAAGCCCGCGGGCCGCCGGGCGGACGAACCGGTTCGTGATCCTCGTCGGGTTGCTGTTCGCGGTGAAAGTCTTCTTGCTTTTGGCAGCCCGCGTGTTCTTCAAGGACGAGTTGCACGAGCACGTCTGGTCGAAGTGGGCGGCGGTGGAGGAGAAGTGGAAGGTCGTCGGCGTGTACGGCGGCATCGCGTTCGCCGGGCTGGTGTTGGCGTTCTGCTACTGGCGGATGATCGGCGGCGTCCGCCACGCGATCCGCGAGAACGTCGATCCGGCGGGGTGATTTGTAGGGCGGGTCAAGGCTTTGCGCCGACCCGCCGTCGCGTCTCCGGCCGGTTCATCGGTTCTCCAGATGGTTGCGGTCCCGCGGCGGGTCGGCGCAAAGCCTTGACCCGCCCTACAGAACCTACTTCCCCTTGTACGTCACCTCCAGGTACTCCGGCCCCCACACCTTCTCCTTCAGCATCACCCGCGGCTTCAGCGTCGCGTTGCCGCGGGGTAGTTCCAGCGTCACCGACCGCGACCGCTGAACCGCCGGCCCGCCGAACCCCGCCGCCTGCTCCCCGACGGCTAACCCGCCGCCGGTGAAGTCCGACTTCGACCGCAACGTGAACTCGTAGGCCCCGGCCCGCTCGACGAACACCTCCCACTGCCCGACGCTGTCGGGCGTCCACCCGGCCTTCTCGCCCCGCCAGTCCTGCCGCGTCAGCCGCACGAACGGAGCCTTCTCGCTTCCGATATAACTCCTCACCGGGTCGAACCCCTTCTTCGTCACGTCGGCGAACCACGCCTCGTACTCGGCTTTCAGCTTCGCCACCTCGTCCGGCAGCTTCGCCGCGAGGTCGGTCTGCTCGAACGGGTCGGCCGGGATGTCGAACAGTTCGTACTTCGGCTGCCACTTGTCGCCCGGCTGCACGCCCGCGGCCTGGACCAGCTTGTACCGCGGCCCGCGGGCCGAGAACGCCCGGTACTTCTCCGGCGCGTCCCCGCGGTGCCACTGCGAGAAGATCGTCCGGCCCGGCCACTCGGCCTTCTCGTCCCGCAACAGCGGCGACAGGTCGCGGCCGTCCACCGGGCCGACCGGCTTCGCCTCGGCAAGCGCCAGCAGCGTCGGCGTCACGTCGATGTGCGCCGTCGGCACGTCCACGGCGTGGCCCGCCGGGAAGTTCTTCGGCCACCGCACGTAGCACGGCACGCGGAGGCCGCCCTCGTAGACCGTGCCCTTGCGGTTCCGCAACCCGGAATTGAACCGCGTCCCGCCGGGGCCGTTGTCCGTCAGGAAGATGACGACCGTGTTCTCGGCCAGCTTCTTCTCGTCGAGTGCCTTCAAGAGCCGGCCGAAGTTCGCGTCGAGGTTCGCGATCATCCCGTAGGCTGCCGCAATGTCCTGCGTGTTCGTCTTCGGCCCGGTCCACGGCTGGCCGACCTTCGGGAACGCGGCCGCGGACAGGTCGAGCTTGCGGTACGGGGCGGCGTCCGCGTCCGGGACCTGGAACGGGCCGTGCGGCGCGTTGTACGCGACGTAGGCGAAGAACGGCTTCGACGGATCGGCCGTCAGGAACTCGACGGCCGCGTCCGTGAACACGTCCGTGCAGTACCCCTTCGTCTTCACCTCCTTGCCGTTCCTCGTCAGGATCGGGTCGAAGTACGCCGTCTTCGGGTCCAGGTCCGGGTGGTCGGACGGCTGGGCCAGGCCGCCGCCGTGACTCCAGAGCGTCGTCCCGAACCCGCGGTCCTCCGGCCGGAGCGGGTAGTTGTCGCCGAGGTGCCACTTCCCGAAGAGGCCGGTCCGGTAGCCGGCCGTCGCGAGCTGCTCCGGCAGCGTCGGCACGTCCGGCCGCATGAGCGACCGGCCGATGAACGTGTCCACCACGCCGGTCCGGTAGTTGTACTGCCCGGTCAGCAGGGCCGACCGCGTCGGCGAGCAGACCGGCGAGACGGTGAAGTTCTTCAGCCACACCGACTCTTTCGCGAAGGCGTCGAGGGTCGGCGTCTTCAACACGGGGTTACCGTGGACGCCGAGGTCGCCGAACCCCTGGTCGTCGGTGATGACGACGAGGACGTTCGGCCGCTCGGCGTGGGCCGACGACGCGAACACGAGCGTCAACAGTGCGAACAGGCGGCGCATGGCTTTCCCTCCGGGTTGAAGCCGGATTATGCGTGAACCGCGGGCCGAAGTCGAGGGGGCCGTTACTTTATCCCCATGCGCCTGAGCCTCCGCCACCGCCTGTTGATCCCGCCGGCCGTGCTGCTCGTCGGCACGGCCGCCGCGACGTGGTGGGCGGCGACCCACGCGGCCGCCGCCGTCGAGCGGCAGATCGCGGACAAGATTTCCGCCGTCGGGCGGAGCGTCGTCGGCCCGCCGACGTTCCGACTGACCGACCCGATCCTGCGGCAGATGCGCGAACTCACGGGCGTCGAGTTGGTGCTCGTGCAGCCGGCCCGCGAGGCCGTCTCGACGCTCGACCCGCCGCCCCCCGACCTGACCGCGGACGTGGTTCGCGCGAACGGTCGGGAATTCCGCCTCTCGAAGATTCCGATCCGCCCGCCGCACCCGAACGAGGGCGGCACGCTGTACGCGCTCTACCCCGAAGCCCAGCGCCGCGCGGCCGTCCGCGAGGCGGTTCAACCCGCCCTCTGGCTCGGCGTCGTCGGCGGGCTGGTGACGTTCGCGCTACTGTTCGTCACGTCCCGGCGGCTGGTCGCGCGGATTCGCGCGGTCGAATCCCGGACCCGCGACATCGCCGACGGCCGGCTCGAACCGATCCCGCTGCCGGCCGCCGACGACGAGGTCCGCGACCTCGTCGTGTCCGTCAACGAGATGTCCCGCAAGCTCGCGGAGTACCAGACGGCGCTGCGGCAGACGGAACGGCTCCGCGTCCTCGGCCAGTTCTCCGGCGGGCTGGCGCACCAACTCCGCAACGCCGCCGGCGGGGCGCGGCTGGCCGTGCAGCTCTACCTCAACGAGTCGCCGCCGGGGGACGTGGAGCCGCTGAACGTCGCCCTCCGGCAACTCGCCCGCATGGAGACGAACCTCCGGCAGTTCCTCGACCTCGGCCGGCCGGACGACCACACCCTCGAACCGCTCGACCTCGTCGCCGTCCTCGACCAGGCGGTCGAATCGCTGACGCCCCAGGCCCGGCACACCGGCACGAAGCTCGTGTGGGCGAAACCGGCCCACGCCGTCCCGATGACCGGGAACGCGGTCCAACTCGGCCACGTTTTCACGAACCTGCTCAGCAACGCCGTCGAAGCCGCCGGGCCGGGCGGGGCAGTCGAGCTGAAGGTCGATATCTCGCCGGCCGGTGTCCGAATCACCTTCAGCGACACCGGCCCCGGCCCGCCGCCGGCCATCGCCGCACGGCTGTTCGACACGTTCGTGACCGGTAAGGAACACGGCGTCGGCCTCGGGTTGGCGGTTGCGAAGCAAGCCGTGGACTTACACCGGGGCCGAATTTTTTGGGAGCGGATAGAAGACCGCACACATTTTGTTGTGGAGTTGAAACAAATCGCGGAAGCCGGGTGAACGACGCAAGGTGAGGGTCTATCATAGGGTATCATCTGGTGGCGAGTTCGTTCGACGTTTAATTCTCCTGTCCGTCATTGAAGTCATTTTCGCCCGTATCGCTCACGGTCGAAGTTTTTACCCAAGCTGTAACGCCGAACCAGTTTCCCAGGTTCTTTTTCCGTTTTTTCCGTGCATCCGAGGTTTGCTGACCTAGCGTTGAGCATTGTTGCTACGCGTCCCCAGACCCGCGTGGAAGATAGCCATGATCGGCCTTACCCTTCTCGCCACGACCGCGTTCACCTTGGCCGCCCTCGCGATCTTGTGCGCCGTCGCCACCCGCGACTCCGCCCTGATGCCGGCGACCGTGAACCCGTTCGTCCCGACCCGCTTGAGCGACCCGGCGGCCGACACCCTCCCGACCGACTGCCACGCGGCCGCGACCCTCGCCGGCGACTGGCAGAGCCAGGAGTTCAAGACGCTCTGCGAAGTCGAAGACATGCTCGACTGGCTGGAGAACCACGACGTTCGCCAGACGGAGCTGCAAACCCTCGACGGCACGTTCGTCGTCCGCTGGCGGTGAGCCGGTAAATCCAACACGATTCGCGCGACGGCCGGGTTCTCCCGGCCGTTTTTCGTTGCCACGTCTCCGGCCGCTCCTTACATTCGTGAACTATCCCCATCGGTTCACCCCGGAGCCACCCCGCCATGACCGCCGACCCCGCGGCCGCGCCCGCCGGCCTCAAGTTCAAGCTCGCCCTGATGATGTTCCTGCAGTTCTTCATCTGGGGCGCGTGGTTCGAGCTGGGCTTCGACTACATCCCGAAGCTCGGGTTTAACGGCGACTGGCAGCTCCCGCTCATCTTCGGCGCGTTCAACGTCGGGGCCGTGGTCGCGTTGTTCTTCAGCACGCAGTTCGCCGACCGGAAGTTCGCGGCCGAGAAGTTCGTCGCGTTCAGCCACCTGATCGGCGGGCTGGCCATCGGCGGGCTGTATTTCGTTCGCCCGGACCCGGCCGACAAGGCGGCCGTGGACGCCGCGTTCTGGCCGTTCTTCGGGCTGATGCTGTTGCACTCCGTCTTCTACGTGCCGACGATCTCGATTACGAACTCGATCGCGTTCGCGAACCTCCGCAACCCGTCACAGGAGTTCGGCCCGGTCCGCGTGTGGGGGACCATCGGCTGGATCGCGGCGAGTTGGCCGTTCATCTTCCTGCTGGCCGACTGGACGAAAGTGCAAGCCGTGGGCGAGGCCGGGGTCGGGAACTGGCTCGGCCAGGTGTTCGGCAACTCGCTGGACGGCGCGGCGGCGATGAACATGAAGGCGTACATCTTCGCCCTGGCCGGCGGGGCGTCGCTGTTGCTCGCGGTGTTCAGCCTGTCGCTGCCGCACACCCCGCCGAAGCCGGCGACCGGCGAGGACTCGCTCGCCTGGCTGAAGGCCATGAAGCTGCTCAAGCACCCGTTCGTGCTGGTCCTGTTCCTGGTCACGTTCATCGACGCGGCCGTCCACCAGAGCTTCTTCTTCTGGACGTTCACGTTCCTCGGGCCGGTGAAGGACGGCGGCGTGGTGGACATCCCCGCGAACTGGGTCGGTGCGGTGATGAAGATCGGTCAAATCGCGGAAATCCTGACGATGCTCGTCCTCGGCTACGTGCTGAAAGGCCTCGGCTGGCGGACGACCATGACCATCGGCGTCCTCGGCCACGCGGCCCGGTTCGCGGTCTTCGCCTTCTACCCGGAGAAGGAGGCGGCGATCCTCATCAACATCGTCCACGGCATCTGTTACGCCTTCTTCTTCGCGACCGTCTACATCTTCGTGGACGAGTACTTCCCGAAGGACGTGCGGAGTAGCGCCCAGGGGTTGTTCAACGTCTTGATCCTCGGCGTCGGACCGTTCGTCGCGAACTTCGTCTGCGGCCGGCTGAAGGAGAGCAACACGATCGACGGGAAGATCCAATACCCGGCCGTGTTCCAGGTGTCGATGATCGCGGCGCTGGTCGGGGCGGTAATGTTGGTGCTGTTCTTCCACCCGCCGAAGAAGGAGGAGGCGGTGAGCGAACTGGCGGCGACGGAGTGACCGGTTTTCACCCCGAAGGGGTGGGAGCGTTCAGCCCAGGGCAAGGGCCGCAGGCCCGCCGCCCTGGGTAGGAGAGCCACGGAGGTGCAGGCTGAAGGCCTGCGAGCGGCAACCTCCCGCGCGCCGGCCGGCTCCCGCGGCCAGGGCGTTGCCCTGGGCTGGGCGCTCCCAGGCTTTCAGCCTGAAAACCTTGTTGCGGCACGCCGGCCAACCTCCGCGACGGGGAGGCGATTACTCCGGCTGGACGCCCTTCGTCTTGATCCCCTTCATGTCCGCCTTGATGAGCGGCAGGTACTCTGTCGAGCCGGGGATTTGCACGAACTGGAGCTGGCCCGTCACCTCGACCCACTGGTGATCGACGACCGCGGCCATCGCCGTGTCCGTGACGATCCGGGCCTTGAGCGGGATCGTGTCGGCGGCACAGCACGTCATCTTCAGCCGGTAGAGCGTCGCCTCCTTGTCGCTCAGCTTCCGAATCTGCCCCTTCACCGTGGCCGTCTTGCCCTCCTCGGACTCCCGCTTGTCGGCGTTGTTCGCGAACGCATTCAGCTCGTCGAAGCTGAACTTCCGCCCGCCCTCCTTCGCCTTGACGTTCTTCAACTCGCCGACCGCGCCCTGGTCGTTGAGCTTGCCCTCGACCCAATCCTTGCTGAACCCCTGATTCGGCTGGCCCCACACGAACAGCACGATCGGGAACAGCAGCACGACGGCCCGCCAGTACACGCCGCCGTGGCTGTGGTCGTGATCGTGCCCGTGGTGGTCGTGCCCGCAATCCTTGCCGTGGTTACAGTCCTCGCCGTGCGCGTGGTCGTGATGATGGTGGTGCTGCCCGGCTTCCTTCCACAGCGTCAGCACGCGGATCAGCGTCATGAACAGCAGCGCGATCCCGGCGACGAGCACGAACGCGTGGAAGTCCGGGCTGAGAATGATCGTCAGGATCGACGGGTTGGCCGGGTCCGTGTTCCGGAGCGCCGGGACCGCCAGCGCGACGGCGACCGTGCCGAACGCCCCGCAGACGCCGACGGTGAAGAGGTTTTCGAGGTTCTCGTCGCCGTGGTCGTGGTGGTGGTGATGCCCGTGGCCGTGGCCGTGGTCGTGCCCGTGCGAATGGGCGTGGTCGTGGGTATGCGCGTGTGCGTCGGCCATGATCGTCCTCCGAATCGCCTGTGAGGTCGCCCGTCAGTCCTTCACCGTTTCCGTGACCGCCTGCGAGCCGATGGCGGTCGGCGTCGGGGCCCCCGCGGGCGCGAACCAGTGGCCGGTCATCGGCTTGTACGCGTAGTGGACCACCATGCACCACGCGAACACCTGAATGATAACACAGGTGACGATGGTGAGGATCAGCCGCAGGCGGAAGACGCGGGTGTACATGAGCAAGAGCTTCAGGTCGAGCATCGGGCCGAGGACGAGGAACCCGAGCTTCGCCGAGACGTGCATCTTCGTGAAGCTGGCCGCCACGAACGCGTCGGCCTCGCTACACAAGCACATCAGCACGGCCACGCCCATCATCAGCGGGATCGCGACGAACGGCTGCTCCTGCGAAATTTTCTCGATCACGTCCCCTTGCAGGTACATCTTCGCCACGGCCGCGAGGATCGCGCCGAGGATTAGGAAGACGGTGATGTCCATGAAGTCGTGCAGGGCCGTGGACGAGATGTTCGACAGCCGTTTCAACAGTGACTTCGACTTCGCCGGCCCGGCGGCCTCCTCGACCATCGGCAAACTCGACGGGGCGGCGGACTTCGTCACCAGCGCGGCCACGCCGGTCCGCTTCGACAGGCCGTAGACGACGAGGCCGGTCGTCGTCGCGATGAGGAAGCCGAGCAGGCCGCGGAGGATGACCATGTCGTACCCGATCTTCACCCCGTCGATCTCGTGCGTTTTGAACGCGTAGTAGGTACTCAACAGCACGACGACGTTCAGGATCGGCCCGGCGAGCATGTACGCGATGCAGCAGGACAGCGGCAGCCCCTTCTTCAAGAGCCGCCGCATGACGACGACGATGCCGCACTCGCACATCGGGAAGATGAGGCCGAGGACGCCGCCGACGGCCGCCGACGCGAGCGGGTTGGCCGGCATGAACTTCGTGATCCACTGCTGCGGGAGCAGCTCTTCGAGAATCCCCGCGACGACCGCCCCGAGGACGATGAACGGCATGGCTTCCCAGAGGATCGAACTGAACGTCAGCAGGAAGTCGCGGATCTGATCGACCACGGCTCACATCCGGGGTTGGGGTCGGCGGCGTGCTAACCGGGTGTACGCGGGGGGCGGCTAGCGGGTTCGGTCATTGTCGGAAGCGAGCGCGGGGAGAACAAGGCGACCCATAGTAGTAGGCACACTCCGTGTGCCGTTTCCTTCCCGCCGCGGAGACACGCAGGAACGCACCGCGGCGTACAGCAGACGGCACACGGAGTGTGCCTACTACTTTAACAATCGCAGTTCACGCCATGCACGGCCCGGCCGCGGAGGCGGGCGATGAACGCCGTCGCGAAGAAGCAGAACACCGTCAGTACGATGATCGTCCCGCCGGTCCGGAACTCGAACACGCGGCCGGCCCCGAGGTTCAGCACCCACGACCGGCTGATGAAGTACCCGG
This sequence comes from Limnoglobus sp., assembly GCF_059499385.1. Classification (NCBI taxonomy): domain Bacteria; kingdom Pseudomonadati; phylum Planctomycetota; class Planctomycetia; order Gemmatales; family Gemmataceae; genus Limnoglobus; species Limnoglobus sp. The sequence goes on from NZ_JCABYM010000081.1 coordinate 133,249, forward strand.
CCCACCCGCAGCCGAGCGTGATGAGCAGGCTCGTCACGAACAGTTGCCGCATGTTCCTCGCGGAGTTCGCCGCCGCCGCCGCCGGGACGACGAGCAATGCGTTGATGAGGAGCACGCCGACCGCCTTGATCGACAGGTTCACGACCAGCGACAGCAGCAGCACGAAGAGGTAGTGGTTCAACCGCACCTCGACCCGCCGGGACCGCGCCAGGCTGGGGCTGAAGCTCGCGAACACGACGGAGTTGAACCGGAACAGCACGAACCCGACGACCAGCACGGCGAGCGCGATCAGGAGGAGTTGATCCTCGGCCTGCGCGAACATCGGGCTGCCGAACAGGAACGCCTCCGGGTCGAACCGCTGGCCCCGCTTGTTGACTTCGGGGATCAGCATCGCCCCGAACCCGATGGCCAGCGCGAAGAACACGCCGATGACGGAGTCGGCGGCGAGGTTCGACCGCTCGCGGAAGAACGCGATGCCGACGCCGACGAGCGCCCCGAACCCGACCATCACGACCGGCACCAGCCACCGGTACGGCGAGTCGTCGATGCGGCGGTTCAGCGGGTCGATGACGAGGACGGACAACAGCCCGAGGGCGACGCCGGCGAACGCGCAGTGGGCCATCGCGTCCGAGAAGAACGACATCCGGTTGCCGATGACGAGCGACCCGACGGACCCGCACACGATCCCGACGAGGGTGATCGCGAGGAGGGCGTTGACCTCGTGCAGCTCGACGCCGAGCGAGGTCGAGAGCTGAACGAGGAAGGATTCAAACTGCTGGATCATCGGGGCCGGCCGCACGAGGAAGTACCTTCATCCTACGGCCGGCCGCGTGGAATGGGTCGGTCACTTTCCGGCCGGCCTCGGCTTCCCGGCTTCCAGGAGTGTCATCGCGAGCGCCTGTTCCATCTCGCCGGCCCGGAACCCGAACGGCCCGCGGCCGCTCTTGTACGTCACCTTCCCCTGCGGGTCGATCACGTACAGCCGGCCGGGCATCCCGCTGTAGGCGTTGCCGACCTTGTCGTCCACGCCGTCCACGACGACCGGGATCGTCGGCTTCAGCTTCGCCCGGAACTGGTCGCACACCTTCGCCCGCTCCGCGTTCGTCGTCGGCTGCGCGATGGCGACGCCGGCCTTCGCGTTCGAGTCCATCACCCACCCGTCCGTCGGGTGCGCCTCGCGGACGTAGACCATGACGAACTCCGCCCGATCGCGGTAGCGGCCGACGACGTTCTCGATCTCCGCGTACAGCCCGCGGAACGGGCCGCAGGTGAAGTTGCCGAGGATCAGGACGAGAGGCTTCTTGCCGATGTGGTCCTTGAGGCGGACCGTCTTCGTCCCGTCCGGCGTCGGCAGCTCGAAGTCCGGGGCCGCGTCGCCGACGGCCGGCCCCTCGTGGATGGAACCGATCTCGCCGGTGTAGAGGCCCTTCAGCAGCACGTCGATCTTCGGCTCGTCGCCGGGGTTGAACGTGCCGACGCTGCCGACGCCGGCGAGTAGCTGGTCCTTCAGGTCGTCGTTATTCACGTGGCCCTTGCCCTTCGAGACTTTCTCGAAGAACTTTTCCATCTCCTCCTTCGTGAGTCGGCCGTCGCCGGTCGCGTTCATTTGGCGGAAGAAGCGGTTGACCACGAACGACTGCTGCACCCACGGGTTTCCGCTGGACCAGTCGAGGTCGGCCTCCGTGATCGTGCCGTCCTTGTTGCGGTCGAGGCGGGCGAAGCCGAGGTCGTCGCCGGGGAAGGCAGAACGCTTGATGCCCTTCTTCGCGTCGGCCTTGCAGAACTCGGCGAGCCACTTGTACGAGTGCCGGGCCGTCGCCGGGCCGAACCAGCCGTCGGTCCCGTTCAGCTGCGACCCGCGGAGGATGGCCACGAGCATCTTGATCGCCTCCGGCCGCTTCTTCGCCGGGTACGCTTCTTCCAGGTCCATCGCCGCGGCCGCGGCCTTCTTCGGGTCCTTCATCTCGTCGAAGTCGAGCTTCGGCAACGTCGGCGGCGGGGCCGCAGAGAGTGCCGCGCAGGAAACGAGAACGCTCGCCGCGAAGAGGAACCGGGTCATGAGTCATCTCCGAGAGAAGTTAGTTCGCTCGCTCGACCGCTTCGAGCCACGCCCGCGCCGCGGCGTCGCTCGGCATCCGCCAGTCGCCGCGGGGCGACACGCTCACGGAGCCGACCTTCGGGCCGTCCGGCAGGCAGGACCGCTTGAACTGGTTCGCGAAGAACCGCCGGAAGAACACGGCCAGCCACCGCCGCACGTCGGCCGGGGAGTAGTACCGGTCGAACTTCGCCTGCTTTGCAAGGTAGTACAGCTTCTCCGGCGTCGCCCCCCACCGCAGGAAGTGGTAGAGGAAGAAGTCGTGCAGCTCGTAGGGGCCGATCGTCCCCTCCGTGGACTGCGCGATCGACCCGTCGGCCGCGGTCGGCAGCAGCTCCGGCGAAATCTCCGTCGCCACCACGTCGAGGAGCGTGGCCCGCACGTCGCCGTCGAACTCGTTCTCGGCCGCCCACCGGACGAGGAACTTCACGAGCGTCTTCGGGATCGACACGTTCGGGTTGTACATGCTCATGTGGTCGGCGTTGTACGTACACCACCCGAGCGCGAGTTCCGACAGGTCGCCGGTCCCGATGACGAACGCCGTGTTCATGAGCAGGCTGGTTCGCACGCGGGCCTGGACGTTCTCGAACACCAGGTCGTTGCGGCCCTCCGGCGGCAGCTGCCGGAGCTTCTCCGTCAGCGTCTCGACCGTCTCCCGGTCGAGCGGGATGCCGAACGGGGCGTGGCCGAGCGCCTTCATCTGGTCGAAGCAGATCGTGCGGATGTCCACTTCCTTCGGGGTCAGCCGCAGCGCTTTCATCAGCGTGTGGGCGTTACCCTTCGTCCGGCTCGTCGTGCCGAAGCCGGGCATCGTCAGCGCCTGCACCTTTTCGCGAGGAATTTCCAGCAGGTCGAACGTCTTGCACAGAACTAGGAGAGCGAGCGTCGAGTCGAGGCCGCCGGACACGCCGATGGCGACCTTCGGCCTGCCGACGTGGTCGAGCCGCTTCGCGAGGCCGGCCACCTGTGTGTGGAAGATTTCCTCGCAGCGGTCGCGCAACGTGAACGGGTCGGACGGCACGAACGGGTGCGGGTCGATGAACCGCTCCAACTTCTCCGCACCCGCCTCCGTAGGAAGGTCGAACGTCACACGGCGGTAGGTCCGCTTCAGGTCCGGGTCGGCGTGCAAGTCGTTGAAGCTGTTGCCGAACATCCGGTCGTGCTCGATCCGTTGCAGGTCGAGGTCCGCGACGGTCAGCGACCCGGCCCGCTGGAACCGCGTGGACTCGGCCAGGATGGTGCCGTTCTCGCCGACCATGGCGTGGCCGCCGAACACGAGGTCAGTCGTGGACTCGCCGACGCCGCAGGACGAGTAGACGTACCCGGCCAGACACTTGCTCGACTGCCCGGCGACGAGCTGCCGCCGGTACGCGGCCTTGCCGATCGTCTCGTTGCTCGCCGACAGGTTCGCCAGCACCGTCGCGCCGTTCACCGCCTGGAGCGAACTCGGGGCGACGGTCATCCACATGTCCTCGCAAATCTCGACGCCGAGGACGAACCGCGGGTCGGCGTCACAGAGGAACAGGATGTCCGTGCCGAACGGGACGGTCTGACCGGCGAGGCGGATGCTGTTCGACACGGCGTTGCGGGCCGGGGCGAAGTACCGGGCGTCGTAGAACTCCTTGTAGTTCGGCAGGTAGCTCTTCGGCACGACGCCGAGCAGCTTCCCGCCGCGGAAGGCGGCGGCGCAGTTGAACACCATGCCGTCGAGGACGACCGGCAGCCCGACGACGACGACGCCGCTGAAGCAGAGGTCGGCGGCGGACAGGAGCGTTTCGAGCGCCGCCTCCGCGGAGTTCAGGAGCGTCGGTTGGTGGAACAGGTCGCCGCAGGTGTACCCGGTCAGCCCGCACTCCGGGAAGACGGCCAGCCGCACGCCGCGGTCCTCGGCCTGGCGGAGCAGGTCGAGCGTCCGCTCGGCGTTGAACCGGCAGTCGGCGACCCGCAGGTCCGGGACCGCCGCCGCGACGCGCAAGAACCCGTGTGCCATCAGTCCACCCCCGCAAGCGCCTTGACCCGTTTCGTGCTGACCGACACTTCCCGATCCCGCATCTCGCGGAACGTCCGCATGTACTCGCCGACGACCGGCGACAGCTCCGTCCGCGTGAACCGGCCCCACGTCCGATCGGCCCGCGCCGCCTGCTCCTCGAAGGTTTCACGATACACGATCCGCCCCTGGTCCACCAACTTTACGAACAGCGGCTCGCCGTCGATCGCCTCGGACGCGTCCGCGACGACCAGCGTGTCGCCGACGCCGTAGGCCCGCAGGTAGCCGGCGAGGCTCTCCTTGCCCGGCGAGTTGCTGAACTTCGTGTTCGGCCGGCCCCCGGTCGCCGTCCGCTTGAACGCGGCGGACACGGTGTCGCGGTGGACGAGCTTCCACCAGTACCCGCCCGCGCCGGGGAACAGCATCGTCGGCTCCTCGCCGGTGCGGGCACGGAACACGTCGTACACCCGCCGCACGGCCTCCGGCGTCACCTCGTCCTCGAACACGATCAGCCGCGGCGGGATGCCGGCCTCCTTCATCTTCTGGAAGTAGAGCACGCACTGGGCCGGGATGTCGCCGCTGTCCACCCGGATGCCGACCCGCTGCGACTCCGGGTGGTTGCGGATCACGCGGAGCGCGTTCTCCAGCCCGACCGTCTCCGCGTCCACGAGGTCGCACAGCAGCGACGCCGTGCCCATCTTCGCGACGAACCGCTCCATCATCTCGTGCTCGGCGTCGGCCAGCGTGCGGTCGAACGACTGCGCGGCGCACATCATCTCGTGGCCGATCGTGCCGATGGACTGGAAGTATTCCGGGTACATGAATTCCGCGGTGTCGTTGGACGTGAGTCGCCCGCCGCCGCCGACGAATCGCGCGAGTAAGAGGATCAGGTTGCACACCTCGACCGGGGCGGACCGCAGCCCGAACTCCGCGTCGCGGGGCGTGGCGAGCTTCATCAGCCGGGCCTTCGTCGCCTGAATGACGGGGGCGAAGTACCGGCACATCGCCGGCTCCAGGTACGAGATGAACCCGCCCGGCCCCTCGAACGCGAGGCACGGCACGCCGGCGCGGAACGTCTGCCCGCCGGGGAAGCCCCAGATATCTACCGGGAGTGTGATCTCGTCGCCAGATTGTTCGCGGAGCAAGAAGTCCCACAGCTCGTCCGGAAACGCCTTGATGTTCGAGTGCCGCGAGTACCATCGGCGGGCCAGCTCGATGTCGGCGCGGCGGAGCGGGCGGCGGAACCACTGGGCGAGCATCGCCTCGTGCCCGGCCATGACGAGCTGCCCGTCCGCCCCCGGTTCGGGGAGCGGCTTGCGGAACGTCAGCGAGTAGCTGCCGCGGGCGAGGGCCACGTCCGGCACGGCCGTCCACATCGTCCGCTTGTATGCGTCCGTCCCGCCGACCCACCCGCCCAGGAGGAAGAGCTTGTCGAAGAACTCGTCCCGCATCTGCTGCCGCTTCGCCGCGAACGGGTCGTCGGGCATGGCATTCCTCCTTGTAGGGCGGGTCAAGGCGTTGCGCCGACCCGCCGACGCGCGGCCGACACCTTTGCGTCTCTTCCAACTGGTTGCGGTCCCCCCGGCGTGGCGGCCCTACGCCTTGACCCGCCCTACAAGACGCGAACGGACCGACGATCCTCACTCGTCGGAGAACTGCATGGAGGCGCACATCGCCTCTAGGACTTGTTCGTTCTTCGCCCGGTCGTATTCGCTGAATTGCACCATGACCAGCACCGGGCCGTCGGCAATGTCGAACGCGCGGGTGCGGCAGGTGATCGCCGTGTCCACGGTCAGGAAGTCGATGTCGTGCCCGATCGCCGGTCGGCCGTTGAACGCCTCGACCACGGGGTCGGCTTCCAACTCCTTGTACTCCTCCTTCAGCGCCGCCAGCGCGTCGTCGGCCAGCTCGGCCGGCGCGGTCGCGTCCGGCCGGAGGCTGACGAGCAGGAACGCCAACTCGTTACTCTGAACGGTCGCGGTCCAGGCGTCGCCGTCCTCGTCCACGTCGAGGGACCAGTTGGAGGGGTAATGGAAGCGGATGCCGGAGCGGTCGAACGTCGCGATCATACGGTTGGTGTAGCCGCGGGCGGGCCGAAAACTACTGGCCGACCACGAACGTCGGGACCATCGCCCCGCCGCCGGTCGTGACGTTCACCAGCGGCTCGGTCGAGAGGCGGGTGAGGCAGCCGAACACGGCGTCGTCCGGGCCGAGGAACGGGCAGGTGTCTACCCACCGCGGGGCGAACGCCAGCGCGCCGCTTTCAATCAGTGGGTAGTCCTCGGTCGGGAGGTCGATCCGCTCTTGCACCACATACGGCTCGCCGAGGGCCGTCGCGACCGCGGCTTCCCAGGACTCGGCCGTCGCCGTCCAGCCGAGCACGACGGCCCGGCCGCCGTAGGCGTCGTTCGGCTTGAGGACGAGCCGGTCCTTGTTCTTCAGGACGAACGGGATGAGGTCGATGGCGTGCCCGGCGATGCTCGTCTTGCGGTCCTCGACGAACCGCGTCCACGGGACGTTGTCCCGGATGGCGGCCCGCTGGAGGGGCGTGAACCAGTCGCCGTTCTCCTCGTCGCTCAGGAACGCGAAGCTCGCCTTCTTCCCGATGACGCGGGACGCGAGCGGGTTCACGACGCACACGGCCCCGGCCCTTGCCGCCTCGACGAGCGGGTGGGTTAAGCCGCACCGGTCGTAGAGTTCCACCATCAGGACGCGGCGGTAGACGAGGGTGATGACTTCGCCGTCGGCGGTCAGCTTCTCGCCGTCGAACGCGAGGTCGAGCGGCGACACGACCCGCGTGGGCAGCCCCTCCTTCCGGAAGTGCTCCTGGAGCAGCAGGAAGTCCGGCCGCGTGGGCACGTCGCTCCAATCGACGATGGCCAGCTCCGGGACGGCCGCCGCGTCGCCGCTCCAGTCCTGGAACGCGGCCCGGAGCGCGGCCAGCGTGCCGCCGCGGGTAGAGGGGATCGAGAGGGGGACTTCCTTCGCGAACTCGGCCATCACCGGCAGCTCGCGGAAGGCGGCCGCGAGCGCGTCGTTGAACCCGGCCCCGGCGGGGGACTGGGCGTTAATCTCGGTGAACCGCAGCCGGCCGTCGGCGGTAAAGAACCCGTCGAACCGGCTGATCGGGCACGGGTGGGTGAGCCGCGACGGGATGTCGAGGACGGCTTCCTCCCACCCCATCAGCCCGAACCGCTTGCGGATCGCCGGGTCGGCCAGGACGACTTCCTGCATCCGCCGGAGGGCGGTCGCGAGGATGCCGGCGCGGGACCGGAGGAGGCGGTCCTGCTCGGCCGACAGGAACCGCGGCCGGAGGACGTTGCACAGCGGCCGCGGCCCGAAGAACAGGCCGCGGCGGGCGAGTTGGTCGGACAGGCAAGCCCAGGAGTCGGCCGCGAGCGGCCCGCGGCCGAGGAGGTCGTGGTAGCGGCCGATGAGTTCGTCGGGTGCGGTCATCCGGGTACGTCGCGCGGGGCACAATCGGAGAGGACTTCGGATCGGGACGGCCCGGTGTTCAACTTACGGCGAGCCGCCCGATCACACAGTTCCCCGGCGACTATTGCCCCCGCTCGAACTGCGCCAGCACCGGCCGGTCGAGCGGGTGGACGGCCTTCGCGTCCAGGCCGCGCTTCTTCGCCTCCTGGTACGTCGATTTCCCCTTCCCAGGCTCCTGCCCCCGCTGGGCGAGCGCGAGGTGGAAGTACCGCAGCGGCGTCTTGTCCTGCTTGAGCGCCTCGGCGGCGTCGCGCTCGGCGAGGGCGTATTTCTCCGCGGCGATGTGGATGCGGGCGCGGGTGTCGAGCAGCTCGGCCGTCAGCCCGGACTCCTTCGCGGCCCGGTCGAGCAGCGTCTTCGCGCGGTCCGCCGCGTCGGCCCGCGGGGCGAGAATCCACGCGAGGTTGTTGAGCGCGACGAGGTTCCGCGGGTCCTGCTTCAGCACCGCCTCGTAGGCCCGCTCGGCGGCCGGCAGGTCGTTCACGAGCGTCAGGTACTCGGCCTCCGCGAGCCGCAGTTGGACGGACGCCGGCTCCTTCGCGACGGCCGCGTCGAGCCACGTCCGGACGTTCGGCTTCTGCGCATCGAGGACGCCGCCGGCGCGGAACGCGGCCACGCCGGCGAGCGCCACGAACCGGATCGGGACCACCTTGTCGTGCTTGTCGATGGCCGCGAACGCCTGCGGCAGCCGCCCGTCGGCCGCGAGGGCGGCGGCGACGGCCGTGAGTTGTTCCGGCCGGGCGTGCAGGATCGACTCGTACTTAGCCACGGCAACATCGACGAGCTTCGCGGCGTTCGGCGTCTTCGCGACGCCGGGCAGCCGGGCGAGCTGGTCGAGCAGTTCCGCGGCCCGCATCGTCTTGTAGTTCTGGTCGCCGACGGTCGGGTCGGCCGTCCGCTCGTACCGCTCGGCCAGTTGGACGGCCCGGTCCGCGTCGCCGCCCTCGCACGCGTACCGGGCGACGGCGGCGAGCGACCGGTAGTCGGTCGGGGCGACGGCGAGCAGCCGGTCCGCGAACGGCTTTGCCGCGTCCCGCTTGTTCGAGTCGGCCAGGATCGTCAGGGCGGCGAGAAGGAACTCGACGTTGTCTGGGTTCTCGTTCAGCAGCTTCTGAACGACCTGCACGGCGTCCGCGGTGCGGCCGGCCGCCTGGTAAAGTTGGCCGAGGGCGAGCGAATCGCGGGGGTTCTTCGCCGCGGTCGCGGTCAGGTCTTCGAGCAGGTCGGTCGCCTTCGTCACCACGGCGGCGCGGTCCGGGCCGTCGAGGAAGCGGTACAGCGACGCGAGGACGGCCGCCGTCGTCCGCTTCTCGTCCGCCGTGTCGCCGGCGTCCTCGGCGAGCAGCTCGAACGCCCGCTTGCGGTCGGCCGGCTCGCCCCGCACGGTGAGCAGCATCGCGAGCTTCCGCCGGCCCCAGGTCGTGTCGGCCTTCGCGTCAGCCTTTTCTTTCAGGAACGCTTCTAGCATCCGCACGGCTTTCTCGCGGTCGAGTTGGGCGAGCAGGATCGACAGCCGGGCGTCGGCGAACGCGCGGGGGGCGACCGAGATGACCGCCCCCTGGCCGACGCGGGACTCGGTGAACGCGACCGCGAGGGCGGCGAACGCCGGCGGCGAGAGCCGCGGCTTCGCGGCCATCACGACGGTGACGCCGGCGTCGCGGCCGCCCGCCTCCGCCTTGCGGAGGGCGTACCGCAGCCAGTCGTCGGCCGTCGCCGTCGGCGTCGCGACGACCCGTTCGCACAGCGCGAGCGCCTCGCGGGTGCGGCCGAGGGACGTGTACAGGTCCGCGAGCCAGCCGGTGCCGCCGGGCAGTCGCTCGACGTGCCGCCGGCACGCGGCGAGCAGCCGGTCCGCGTCCTTCACGGCCAGCGTCGCGCCGCGGACGGCCCGCAGGAACGGCTCGCCGGCCCACCGCGGGTCGGTCGCCAGTTGCACGACGTACCGCTGGAGGTCCGCGTCGGTCCCGCGGGTGGCTAGGTGCGCGAGGTAGGCCTTCGCCGGTTCGTACTCGAGGTAGCCGAGCCGCACGGCCCGACCGAAGAGTTCCCCCGCCCGGTCGGGCTGCTTGTCGCGGTCGAACTGCCGGGCCAGCACGACGCAGGCGTCGGCGCGGGTCGGCTTGTCGCCGAACGTGGCCTTCGCGGCCTCGCCTTTCGCGCCGCCGGCCAGTTCCTGCCAGGCCGCGCAGAGGGCGGCGGCCTCGGCCGGCTTCGCGTCGAGGTTCGCGAGCATCGCGGCGGCTTCCTTCGCCGTCGCGGCGTCGCCGGCGGCCCAGCCGCGGTCGCAAAGCGTCAGCCACACCGCCGCGTCCCGCGGCCGGCGGGCGGCTACCTTCTTGTAGAGGTGAATGACCGCCGCCGCGTCGCCGACGCGGTCGTTCAGGTCGATGAGGCCGTAGAGCAGCCGCGTTTGTTCGTCCTCGGACCAGGCGTCGGTTTGCGTTTCGAGGTTCGTCAGCGGCCGCAGCCGGGCCGGGTCGCGGGCGTACAGTTCCGCACGGGCCAGCCGCAAGTCGGCGGTGTCGCCGAGCAGCCCTTGCGCCTCGTCGAGCACCCGCAGCCCGGCCGCGACGCCGTTCGTGTCCGCGACGACCTCGGCGAACTTCACCCACGCCCGCCCGTCGTTCGGGTGGCGGGTGACGGTCTTCTGCAGTACGTCGAGCGCGACCTTCGGCTTCCCGGCCGTGCGGGCGAAGTCGCCGACGAGCAGCCCGCCGTCGGCCGTCTTCGGGCCGAGCCGGTTCGCTAGGTCGAGGACCGTCTTCTCCAGTTCCCGCCACGCCTCGTCGGAGGCGTTCGCGGCCGCGAGCCGTAGCGCCTTCAACTGCACGAACGCGTCCATCACCCGCGGCGTGGCGGCCGGGTTTGCGGCGGCCTGCTCGTACTCCTTCGCCGCCTCCGCGGACTGCCCGGCGGCGAGGTGCGCCTGCGCGAGCGCGACGCGGGCGGTCAGGTTCCCCGGCTCCTTCATCGTCACGAGCTGGTAGCACTCGATCGCCTTCGCCAGGTCGCCGAGCTGCTCGTGGCAGCCCGCGAGCAAGAGGTTCGCCTGCGTCTCGAGCGCCGGCAACTCGACCGCCTCGGCCCGCAATGCCGTGAACACGGCGACCGCGTCCGACCATTTCTGCCGGTGCATCGCGAGCCGGCCGCGGAGGTAGTCGGCGCGGGCCTTCACGTTCTTCCCGCGGCGGCGTTCGAGCTTCGTGATGATCTCGTCCGTCCGCGACCCGTCGCCGGATTGCAGCAGCAGGTCCGCGAGCGGCACAATGATGTTCATCCCGTCCTTCGCCTTTTCGACCGCGTCTTCGAGGACCTGAATCGCCCCCGGCAGGTTGCCGCGATGCACCTCCAGCCACGCGAGGCTGCGGAGCAGGTTCTCGTCGTCCGGGTGGTGCTTCAACCCGTCGAGGAACGCCCCGCGGGCCGCGATCGCGTCGCGGTGGCGTTGCAGCCGCTCGCCCTTCAACACGGCCGCCTCCGCGTTCTCCGGGGCGAGGGTGAGAGCGGTGCTCAAGTCCGCGAGCGCCGGGTCGTCCTTCGCGGCCGGGATGGCGGCGGCCGCCTCGGCGGACCGGATGAGGAACTTCGCCCGCGCCAGGTACGCCTCCGCGTTCGTCGGCAGGGCGGCGACCATCCGGTCGTACACGGGCTTCGCGTCCGCGGCTTTTTCCAGGTCGAGCCAGAGGAACTCGCCGAGCAGCTGGTAGCCCGCCAGTTCGGTCGGCGCGACTTCGATGGCCTTCTCGAAGCTCTTCCGCGCCTCCGGGAACTGCCGCTGGCCGACCTGCGCCCGCGCGAGGTAGCGCCACACCGTCGCGTCGGTCGGGGCGTCCTTCAGGTACGCCTCCGCGTGCGTCGCCGCGTCCGTGTTCCGCCGGAGTTGCAGGCACGCGACGACCGCCTCCCGCCGCACGGCCTGCCGCGCCGGGTCGCTGCGGAGGATTTTGTCGTACAGGAACACCAGCTCGGACCGGGCCGTGTCGCCGGAGCGTGCCCGCAGCAGCGTCGCGAGCTTCTCCTGCACGTCCACGTCGTTCGGGCGGAATTCGAGGTACTGCCGCAGGTAGCGGACGGCGGCGTCCGGCTTGTTCGCGTCCGCCGCCCGCTCGGCCTGCCGCTTCAGCGCGTCCGGGATGCGGCCGGCCTGGATCGTGTGGACCCCGGCGATGACCCCCGCCACCACCGCGAGGACGAGGACGAGCTGGAAGAGGAAGCGTTTGTTGATCGTCGGCATCGGTGAGCATCCTTGCATCGGGCCGGGAGAGGACGATGGTAGAACGCCCGCCGCCGGCCGGTCAACCCGACTTCCGAAGTCCGGCTTCGACTTCGGAAGTCGAGGGATCGGGGGGGCGGTTGCGGACCCGGCGAAGGCGACCGCGGCGTTCGACTTCCGAAGTCGAAACCGGACTTCGGAAGTCGGGCGCTTCGACCTTGTACATACCTCCGGTCGTGATTTACTCTCCCAACACTCGCGGAGTCCGTCGTGCGTCGCTTCCTCTCGGCCGAAGTGTTGTTCTTCCTCTTCGCGTGGGTCGCGAACGCGGTCGTATTCCGCGCCCGCGGCCTGGCCGACCCCGGCACGCTCTGGCACGTCCGGGTCGGCGAGCTGATCTTCCGCGACGGCATCATGCGGACCGACCCGTTCACGTTCACGTTCGCCGGGCAAACGTGGATTCCCCAACAGTGGGGCGGCGAGTGCCTCATGGCCCTGGCGCACGGCATCGGCGGGTTCGACACGCTCCTGCTGGGTTTCGCCGTGATGACCGCCCTGCTCTTCACGGGCGTCTTCCGATTTTTGCGGGCGAACGGCATGGGGTGGCCGCTGGCGGCGGCCGTCGCCGGGTTCGCGATGGTCGCGGCCGGGTTCCACTTCTACGTCCGGCCGCACCTCGTCACGATTTTGCTCATGGCCGTTGTCGCCGCGGTCCTCGTGGCGTTCGACCGCGGGCGAATCGGCCTGCGGCGGCTCGCGTGGCTGATCCCGTTGCACGTCGTTTGGACCAACATCCACGGCGGGATGCTCGGCGGCGTGTTCACGCTCGGCCTCGCCGCGGCCGGCTGGGTCGCGCTGTTCCTTCTGAAGAAGGAGTCGCCGGTCCAATCGTGGAAGTCGGCCGGTTCGCTGGCGGTCGTCGTCGTTCTCACCGCCGCGACGATGTTCGTGAACCCGATCGGCTCGGAACTCCAGCGGACGTGGTTCCGCATCGTCGGGTCGCCGACGATGTCGCGGTACGTCTCGGAACACAGCCCGCTCGACTGGTCCCGCGAAGGGGATCGCGCGGTCCTCGCGTTCGCAGCCTTCTACTTCACGATGCTGCTCTCCGCGAGCTGGCGGCAATGGCGGTTGACGTGGCTGCTGCCGGCGGTCTGGCTCGCGCTTTCATTGAAGGGAATCCGCCACGGGCCGCTGTTCGTCGTCGTCGGGGCCGTCGTCATCGCCGACATCTGGCCGCACACGGCGTGGTTCCGCTTCCTGAGTAAGACCGGCGATTCCCTGACGCGCGACCCGGCCGTGCCGCTCCCGCGGCTGGCGTGGCGGGACGCGACGATTCCGGGGCTGCTTGTGACCGTCGCGCTGGTCCTGCAAGCCAACCGCGTGGCCGTGCCCGTCGTCGGCCGCGGGTGGGCGAAACTCGACTCGCCGGCGATGCCGATGGACATGGTGGGACCGCTGCAAGCCTACGCCCAGAGCGTGCCGCCTGGGACGCCGATCTACAACGACGTGAACTTCGGCGGGTTCGTCATCTACTTCGCCCCGACGCTCAAGAACTTCGGCGACGACCGGTTTGAACTCTGCGGCGACGACTGGCTGGCGAACTACGTCGAGACGATCACGGAACACCCCGAGCGGTTCGACGACTGGCAGCGGCGGTACGGGTTCACACGCGCACTGATCGCGAGCGGCGGCCCAAACCCACTGGAGGAACACCTCCGGGCGTCCGGCCGGTGGGCCGAGGTGGCCCGCGGAAAAACCGCCGCGCTGTACGCCGTTCGGCCATAATGACCGTGGAGACCCCTCGCATGGCGACCCGGCCCGTCATCGGCATCGTGACGCAGACGCAACCCGCGATCCCCGGCGAGCGGCCGGCGTCCTGGCTCATGAGCCAGCGGTACGTTGAGGTGTTGCGGTCGTTCGGCGCGATCCCGTGGCTCATCCCGCTGTTGGCCCATGACGCCGACACGCTGGACGAAATCTTCGCCCGGCTCGACGGCCTGTTCCTCGCCGGCGGCGCGGACCTCTCGCCCGGTCGGTACGGGGAACCCGCCCGCCCGGAGTGCGGCGTCACCGACCCGGACCGGGACGCCGTCGAGATCGCGCTCACGCAGAGGGCGGTGGCGGAGAAGCTGCCCGTGTTCGGCATCTGCCGCGGGCTGCAAAGCCTCAACGTCGCGTGCGGGGGCACGCTCTACCAGGACATCGCCGCGCAGGTCCCGGCCACGATCAAGCACGACTACACGATTGCCCAGAACTACCTCGACCGGACGTTCTCGCCGCACGACGTGACCGTGAAGGCCGGGACGCGGCTGGCCGACATCCTCGGCTCCGCCGTCGTGCCGGTGAACAGCATCCATCACCAGGCCGTGAAAGACCTCGGCGCGGGCCTCACGGCGACGGCGTTCGCCCCGGACGGCATCGTCGAGGCGATCGAGGGGCCGCCCGGCGCGTTCGTCCTCGGCGTGCAGTGGCATCCGGAAGAGCTGGTCGAGACGCAGCCGGTGATGCGGCGGTTGTTCGAGGCGTTCCTGTCGGCCGCGGCATGTCCGGCACGATGATTACACGTGTCAACCCCGGTTCGTTCGGACGAAAATGTCGGAATTGAAAGCCCTTCCCACTTCCCCTAAACTACGGCCGTGCAGCTCTCCCCTGTGTTCCGCAGTGCACCGCGACTCCACGGGCCGCGGTGTCGCCGTTTTCTATGCGATGTGAGGGAAATTCATGCCCGTCCGCTCGATCCGCACGTACACCGTCCTGCCGAGCATCCCGGACCGCCTGAAGCCGCTGCAAACGCTCGCGACTAACCTCTGGTGGTGCTGGAACGCCGACGCCGTCAGCCTGTTCCGACGGATCAACCCGGACCTGTTCGAAGCCCTCGACCACAGCCCGATCCGGCTGCTCACCACGCTCGAACAGAAGCGGTTCGAGGAACTCGCCGAGGACGACGGGTTCCTGGCCCACCTCGACCGCGTGACGGAGGCGCTCGACCACTACATGAAGGCCCCGACGTGGTTCGGCCAGACGTTCAAGAACGAGGCTGATGCCAAGATCGCGTACTTCTCCGCGGAGTTCGGCATCCACGAGAGCGTGCCCGTCTACTCCGGCGGCCTCGGCGTCCTCGCCGGCGACCACTTGAAGAGCGCTAGCGACCTCGGCCTGCCGCTCGTCGGCGTGACGCTGATGTACCGCGAGGGGTACTTCCGGCAGTACCTGAACGTGGACGGCTGGCAGCAAGAGCGCTACCCGGAGAACGACTTCTTCACCCTGCCGCTGATCCCCGAGGTCGGCGCGGACGGCCAGCCGATCATCGTGTCGGCCCCGCTGCCGGGCCGGGACGTGCATCTCCGCATCTGGAAGGTCCAGGTCGGCCGCGTGCCGCTGTACCTGCTGGACGCGAACATCCCGCAGAACCGGCCGGAAGACCGGGCGATCACCGCACAGCTCTACGGCGGCGACACGCACACCCGGATTCAGCAGGAGATCATCCTCGGCATCGGCGGCATCCGCGCGCTGACGGCCATCGGCCAGAAGCCGACGATCTGCCACATGAACGAGGGGCACGCCGCGTTCGTGAGCCTCGAGCGCATCCGCGTGCTGATGGAGGAGCACAAGCTCAACTTCGCCGTCGCCGCCGAGGCGGTGAAGGCCGGGACGTGCTTCACCACGCACACCCCGGTCCCGGCCGGGAACGACGCCTTCCCGCCGGAGATGATCGACCAGTACTTCGGCGGCTACGTCCAGAAGCTCGGGATCGACCGCAACCAGTTCTTCGCCCTCGGCCGGATCGAGCCGCACAACCAGGGCGAGCCGTTCAGCATGACGGTGCTGGCGATCAAGCTCGCGAACACGTCGAACGGCGTCAGCGCCCTGCACGGCGTTGTCTCCCGCAAGATGTGGAACGGCATCTGGCCGACGCTTCCCGTGGGGGAAGTTCCGATCACGTCGATCACCAACGGCGTCCACACACAGAGCTGGCTCGCCCCGGAACTGGCCCAACTGTTCGACCGGTACATCGGCGTCCATTGGGAGGAGGAGCCGACGAACTTCGCCATCTGGAAGCGGGTCGAGTCGATCCCGGACGCGGAACTCTGGCGGACGCACGAGCGGTGCCGCGAGCGGCTGATCGCGCTCACCCGCGCCCGGCTGAAGGCGCAGCTGAAGCGCCGCGGCGCGCCGCAGGCGGAGATCGACCGGGCCGACGAGGTGCTGGACCCCGAGGCGCTGACCATCGGGTTCGCCCGGCGGTTCGCCACGTACAAGCGGGGCGACCTGATCTTCCGCGACATCGACCGGATGCTGGAGTTGATCAACAACACCCAGCGGCCGATCCAGTTCATCTACTCCGGCAAGGCCCACCCGAAGGACAACGGCGGGAAGGAACTCATCTCCCGCGTCGTCCAGTACGCGAAGCGGGACGAGTTCCGCCGCCGGGTCGTGTTCATCGAGGACTACGAGATGAACGTCGCCCGCCACCTGGTGCAGGGCGTGGACGTGTGGCTGAACAACCCGCGGCGGCCGCTGGAGGCGAGCGGCACGAGCGGGATGAAGGTGTGCGTCAACGGCGGGCTGAACCTGAGCATCCTCGACGGGTGGTGGTGCGAGGGGTACGACGGCGAGAACGGGTGGGCCATCGGGTCCGGCGAGGAGTACGCGGACAACACGCACTACCAGGACGAGGTGGAGAGCCGGGCGCTGTACGAGCTGCTGGAGAAGGAAGTGCTGCCGATGTTCTACACCCGCGGGGCGGACGGGCTGCCGCGGCAGTGGATCAAGCGAATGAAGAAGTCGATCTCCACGCTCGTGCCGGTGTTCAACACGAACCGGATGGTGGAGGAGTACACGGAGAAGGCGTACATCCCGAGCCACCGGCGGTTCGCGACGCTGTCGGCGGACCACCTCCGGAGCGCGAAGGAGTTGGCCGACTGGCGGCGGCAGCTCGGCGACGGGTGGCGGGACATCCGCGTCGAGGCGGTGGAGGCCCCGAACGGCGACCTGCTCCGCGTCGGGTCGAGCTTCCCGGTGA
This sequence comes from Limnoglobus sp., assembly GCF_059499385.1. Lineage (NCBI taxonomy): Bacteria > Pseudomonadati > Planctomycetota > Planctomycetia > Gemmatales > Gemmataceae > Limnoglobus > Limnoglobus sp. The sequence continues at coordinate 150,065 of NZ_JCABYM010000081.1, forward strand.
AGGTGAAAGTCCACCTCGGCAACGTCCCGCCGAAGGACGTGGAGGTGCAACTCTGCTACGGCCTCATCGACGCGATGGGCGAGGTGCAGGAGCCGCGGCCGTTCGTGCTGTCGCCGAACGGCAGCCACGAACACGGCCGGGTGACGTTCGCCGGCGTCGTCCCGTGCGCCGCGAGCGGGCAGTTCGGGTTCAGCGTCCGCGTACTGCCGAAGCACCCGAACCTGAACCACTCGTTCGAGCCGGGCCTGGTGACGTGGGGGTAATCGGGCCGGACCGCGTCCGGTTTCGTTTTCACCCCGAAGGGGTGGGAGAACCTAGCCCAGGGCAAGGGGGCAAAGCCCCCGCCGCCCTGGGTGGGGACCGCAACCACCCCGCAGGCTGAAAGCCTGCGAGCGCTTAGCCCTGGGCAACGCCCTGGGCGCGCTCAGGTGGTTGCAGACACGCCCGACCCCGCGCCCAGGGCGTTGCCCTGGGCTATGTACTCGCACCCCTTCGGGGTGAAAACCTCAAATCCGTCGGAATTGTCGGTCCAAGTCCTGACGGCTGAATAGCAGCGAGGTCGGCCGCCCGTGCGGGCAGTGGTGCGAGTCTTCCGCCATCGCCCTCAGCTTTAACAGGTACGCGATCTCGTCCGCCGTCAGCGGGTCGCCCGCCTTCACCGCCGCCTTGCACGCCATCGTCGCGAGCAGGTGGTCGAGCATCACTTCCTTCGGCGGCAGCGTCTCCTTCGTCACCAGGTAGTCGATCACGCCACGCAGAATCTCGTGCGGGGGCCGCCGCGAAAGCAGCGTCGGGTAGCTCGACAGGATGACCGTGTTCCCGCCGAACTCGCCCACGTCCAGGCCCAGTTCCGCGAGCGCGTCCTTCGCTTCCAACACCGCTACCACCTGATTCGCGGGTAGGTCGATCGGCTCCGGGATGAGCAGCCGTTGCACCTCCAGCTTGCCGTCGCGGACGCGCTGCCGGAGTTGCTCGAACAGGATGCGCTCGTGCAGCGCGTGCTGGTCGATGACGAGCATCCCGTCCGGCGTCTCCAGCACGATGTAAGCGTTGTGGAGCTGCAACGCCGTGCCGTTCGCCGTCAACGGGAACCCCTGGAGCGGGGCCACCGGCGGCCGCACGACCGCGGGCGGAGCTTCGGGGCGGGCCGCGACCTCCGGCGGGTTGGTGAGCGCCGACGGCGGCAGGCTGAACAGCGCGTCGAGCGGCGCGGACGCCTTGACCGGCAAGTCCGACGGGGGCAGGGCCTCCCACGGGGCAACTGTGCGTTCCGCCAGTTCGCGTCGCGGCGAGAACAGGTCCGGCGCGGGCGTGGCGGGTGGCGGCGGTTGTTCGGTGACCTCCAACCGGGGCACGAGGTTTTCCTTCAGCAACCGGTTCTTGACCGTCGCCCGGATGAGCGAGAACAGCAGCGAGTTCTCGCGGAACCGGACCTCGGCCTTCGTCGGGTGGGCGTTCACGTCCACCTGGTCCGGCGGCACGGTCAGGAATAGGAACGCGACCGGGTAGCGGCCGGTCATGAGCAGGCCGCGGTAGCCCTCCTGGACCGCGTAGGCGAGGCTGCGGTCGCGGAACCACCGGCCGTTCACGAACAGGAACTGCAGCTTCGCGTTGCCGCGGTCGATGGCCGGGTCGCCGATCCACCCGGCCAGCCGCAGGCCGTCGCGGTCGGCCGGGCCGGAGTCGAGTTCGTACAGCCCGTCGCGGACCTCCTTGCCGAAGAACAACCCGACGCGGTCGGTGAAACTCGCGGACGCCGGGATGTCGTAGACGAGCTTGCCGTTGTGCCGCAGGGTGATGTGCAGGCCGGGGTGCGAGAGCGCCAGCCACTCGACGATGTCGGTCGTGCGGCCGAGTTCCGTCGCCACGCTCTTGAGGAACTTCCGCCGGGCCGGGACGCTATGGAACAGGTGTCGGACCTCGACCCGCGTGCCCGGCGACCCGCCCCACGGCCGCACGTCGCCGAGGACGCCGCCGTCGCACCGGACCTCCGCCCCGTGCGGCTCATCGGGCCGCCGGGACTGGAGAAGGACCTTCGCTACGCCGCCGACGGAGGCGAGCGCCTCGCCGCGGAAGCCTTTCGTGAGCACACGGAACAGGTCGTCGGCCGTGCGGAGCTTGCTCGTCGCGTGGGCGGCGAACGCGAGCGGCAGGTCGGCGGCATGGATGCCGTGGCCGTTGTCCACGACGCGAATGAGTTCCGTGCCGCCCTGCTCCAGCTCGATGTCGATGCGGGTCGCGCCGGCGTCGATGCTGTTCTCGACGAGTTCCTTGACCGCGCTCGCCGGCCGCTCGATCACCTCGCCGGCGGCGATCTTCGTCACCACGTCGGGCGGCAACAGTTGGATGCGAGACATCAGAGGCTCAAAAGGGGTGTCGGCGGCAAACATAGTAGTAGGCACACTCCGTGTGCCGTCTGTTGAGCGCCGCGGGGAGTTCGCCCGAGTCGCTGCGGCCGATAGGAGACGGCACACGGAGTGTGCCTACTACTATTCGTCGCTCTTCCACTTCTGGAGGTTGCGGTACAGCGTCCGCTCGCCGATCTGCAGAATCCGGGACGCCTCCTCGCGGTTGCCGCCGGTCATCTCCAGCACCTTCTCCGTGTAGTACCGCTCGATCTCGTGCAACGGCCGGCCGAGCAGCGCGTCCGGCCCGCCGCCGGCCGGCGGGGCGCTCGCCGCGAAACCCGCCTCGTCCGGCAGGTCGTCCGTGTTCAGCACGCCGTCCGAGTCGAGCAGCAACATGCTCTCCAGCGTGTTTCGCAGCTCCCGGACGTTGCCCGGCCACGGGGCCGCGGCGAACGCCCGCCGCACGCCCTCGGCCACCTTCGGCACGGGGACGTTGTGCTTCGCCGCCAGTTCCTTCAGGAAGTGTTCGAGCAACAGCGGCAGGTCTTCCTTCCGGTCCCGCAGCGGGGGCAGTCGGACGACCGCAACCTTCAGCCGGTGCAGCAGGTCGAGCCGGAACTTGCCGTCCTTCACCATCACGTCCAAATCTTTGTTCGTCGCCGCGACGAGCCGCACGTCCACCTTGATCGAGGCGTTTGCCCCGATCCGCGTGACCTCGCCGTTCTCCAGCGTGCGGAGCAGCTTCGCCTGGAGGTTCAGCGGCATGTCGCCGATCTCGTCCAGGAACAGCGTGCCGCCGTTCGCGTACTCGAACCGGCCCTTGCGTTCGCCCTTCGCGTCCGTGAACGCGCCGGGGACGTGACCGAACATCTCGTCGTCCAACAGGTTCTCGTTCAGGGCGGCGCAGTTCATCGCCACGAACGGCTTGTTCTTCCGTGGGCTGTTCGTGTGCAGCGCCTTCGCAACGAGTTCCTTGCCCGTGCCGTTCTCGCCGAGCACGAGGACGGTCGCGGACGACGGGGCGAACGCCTTCAGCTTCCGCAGCACGTCCTGCATCGCCCGGCCGTTGCCGATCAATCCTTCAAAGCCGAACTTCTCGTCGAGTTGCCGCCGCAGGTCGCGGTTGGCGACGGCCAGCCGGACCCGCTCGGCCGACTTCTCGACGATGGCCCGAATCTCGTCGAGGATGATCTTGTCCTTGATGAGGTAGTGTTCCGCCCCGAGTTTCATCGCCTCCACCGCGGTCTTCACGTCCCCCTGCCCGGTGATGACGTACACCTGCGCGTCCGGCAGCTTCTCGCGGACGAGCTTGACGATGCTCAGGCCGTCCACGTCGGCCATCTTGAGGTCTGTGAGGATAACCTCGAAGTCGCCGCCCTCGACCTTCTGGCTGCCGGCCGCCCCGCTGTTCGCGACGGTGACGGCGTGCCCCTTGCGGGTCAGGCTCTCGGCGATCGTCTGGGCAAAGTTCTTGTCGTCGTCGATGACGAGGACGCGAATCGGGTCGGTGGCCATTACGCGAATCCAGAAGACGAGCGGTTCACCCTTCAAGTCTAGCAGTTCCGCCGCGGCGCGGGGCGTACCGCCAGACGAGCGCCGCCAGCAACAGCGCCCCGCCGGCGACGGTCCACCCCGTCGGCACGTCGCGGTCCGGGGCGATCAGGTACGCCCACAGCGGGTTCAGCACCGGCTCCAACAGCGTAATGATGCACGCCTCGTTCGGGCTGACCGCCCGCAGGCTCCGCGCGAAAAGCACATAGGGGGCCGCCAACTGCACCGCGCCGAAGACGAACAGGAACGCCAACTGCTTCGCCGTCGGGGCGGCGGCCCACGCGCAGAACCCGCTCACGCCGAGCGTGCAGGAGAAGTAGACCGCGATCATCGCGGCCGTGCCGAGCAGATTCATCACCATCAACCACGCGGACGACTCGTGCCGCAACACCCGCAGCGACAGCACGACGCCGGCGTAGGTCAGCCCGCTGCCGAGGCCCATGAGCAACACGCCGACTTGCTCCCCCGCGTCGTCCCCGCCCTTCGGCCAGTTGCCGACGACGATCACCAGCGCCCCGATCAGGCCGATCAGGATGGCGAGAAACGACCGCCGGTCGGCCCGCTCGCCGAGCAGCCAGTACCCGAGGAAGAACACCCACACCGGCGACGTGTTCTGGAGCAGGATCGCGTTCGCCGCCGAGCCGAGGGCCATCGCCGACATGTACAGCGCGTTCATCGTCGCGAACGTCGCCACCATGAACACCATCGCCGGTCGGAACCGACATTCGGCACTCCGGAGGAGTGGGAGAAGGCACAGCCCGGCGAACAAGGCGCGGTAGAACGCGATTTGAATCGAGGTGAGTTTCGGCTCGTCGAGGCCGAGGGCGGTCGGGACTTGCAGCAGCCGCATGAACAGGCTGCCGAGACTCCAGAGGACGGCCGCGAGGACGAGGATCGAGCGGGCCTGCGTCGGCGACGGGGCGGACATCAGAGGCACTGACCGCGGCGGTCCTGGAACGTCTTCAGCAGCGGCTTCGGCTGCCCGGCCTTCGTGAGGAGGCCGAACGCCTCGTCCGTCTCCGGGGCGTCCGCCCACGCGCCCCAGGTGAACGACCGGATGTGGGCGTAGCTCAGGCACAGCGCGGACACCCAGTCGCCCCAGTCCTGTTGGGCCGCCACCGTCTCGGCCGCCCGCCAGCACTTGCTGAGCGTCGCGAGGTTCGAGGTCGCCTCCGCCCCGTCGCGGGCCGGGTGGCGGGCGACGACGTCGATCGGGATGCCGAGCAGGCCGAAGAGGTCGAGCAGCCGCACGGTGTCGAGGCCGTCGCGGAGGAGGCTGGCGCGGTCGTCGTTGCCGGCGTACAGCTCCAGCTCGAACCCGCTGATGGGCAGGCCGCTGCGGAGGAGCGTGTCCGCGAACACGAGCGGCGAGTACGTGTGATCGTCCCCGCCGAGGTAGTCGCCCCACGGCTGCGCGAGGCCGATCACCCACCGGCCGTCCGGATCGACGGTGCGGGCGAGTTCCAGCATCCGGCCGACGAGCCGCAGCCGGTCGTCCTCGACCACGCCGTACCGGTTCCAGTGGTTGAACCCGGAACACAGAATCCAGTTCTTCACCCGGTCGCGGTAACGGTGGACGGCCGACTCGATGAAGTCGCAGAAGAACGCGGCCAGGCTCGGCAGCTCCCCCTCCCAGCCGTCGAGCCAGCCGGGCAGCGGCTCGCCGAAGTCGATCAGCGGCCCGATCGTCGGCTGGAAGTTGTTCGCCTCGGCCCACGCGACCATCGCGTCGAGTTTCTCCCAGTCGAACCGGGTGGAGGCCGTCTCGATCTCCGACCAGTTCGGCACGAGGACGACGCCGGTGAACGCGGCCGCGTACAGCGGCGTCTCCTCGGCGGTCGGCGGGGCGGTGATCCGGCAGCCCCAGCGGGTCTGGATGCGCCGCCCCTGGTGGGAGCGGAGGCCGATGGCGGTGGCCGTGAACTGCCGCATGAGGGCGTCGGCCGCCATGTAGCTGCACGTGATGGCGTCGGTCGCGTCGGCGTCGGCCTCGGCCGTCCGCTGGTTGAGCGCCGCCTTCGCGAAGGCGTGCGTCGCCTCGCGGGACGCCTTCGCGACCGCCGGGGCGACGGTCAGCCCTTGAGCCTCCAGTTCCGCGACGGCGTTCCGCAACTGGTTCAGCTTCCCGCGGGCCAGTTCGACGAGCAGTTGGTACGGCTCCGGCTTCTCCCGGAGCGTGGCCGTGGACGTGACGACGAACCCCTGGTTCAACACCGGCCACGGGACGGTGACGGAGCAGCTCTCGTTCTGCGCCTTGGTGACCACGAGTTGGGTGCGGGAGAACTCCCCCTGCGTCGGGAACGGCGTCCGATCGTACCCACCGGCGAACTGCACCCGCTCGACGGCGGCTCGCCCGCCGGGCGGCAGGGTGCTGGGCAGGAGGAAAGTCATCGAACCCATGGAAACTCGAAAAACTTAGGGAGTTTCGGCTTGAGGGGCATCATACACCGGCCGCCGCCGAAGTGCGAGTGGCGACCGGAACTTCCCGCCGGATTGGCCGCTACCGCGCCGGCACGGCCGGCGCTTCCACGGCCGCGATGGCGATGCCGTACCGGTTGGCGAGCGCGACCGTCTGGTCCTGGTCCAGCAGGATCGTCCGCCCGGCCTCGACCGCCAGGACCGTGGCCCCGGCCGCCCGCATCGTCTCGATGGTCGTCACGCCGACGGTCGGCACGTCGAACCGCATGTCCTGCTTCGGCTTCGCCACCTTCACGACGACGAACTCGTTCTTGCCGCACAGCTCCCCGGCCCGGCGGATCGCGAGGTCGGTCCCCTCGATGGCCTCCACCGCCAGCACCGCCCGCTCGCGGACCATCACGCTCTGGCCCACGTCCAGGTCGCCCATCCGCTTGGCGAGGTCCCAGCCGAACCGGATGTCCCGCTCCTCGGCGGCGGTCGGGCGGCGGGTCGTGAGCGGGCCGTGTTTCACGAGCAACTCCGGGCAGAGGTCCAGGGCGGACACGCACTCCAAGCCGTCCTTCCGTAGCTCGGCGATGAATCCGAGGAGGATGGAATCGTCCTTGTTGTCCGACCGGGTCCGCGAGTACCAGAACTTGAGCATCCGCCAGTCGGGCAGAAGCTGTAAGAGCCGCCACGGGCGGAAGAGGTTGACCTTGTGGAACTTCCCGGCCATCGCCCACCGGGTAACGCCGCCGCGGACGAACGACCGGCTGATCTTGTTCATCGACATCCGGCGGAGCCAGTGGAACTCCGTGCAGAGGTCTTTGAGAACCGGGTCGGCCATGCCGGCGACGCCGACGCAGACGACGGGGATGCCGCACTCGCGGGCCTTCTCGGCGATCACGATGGGGAACCGGCCCGCGCACGCGAGCAGGCCCACGGGCGCGGCCGTCATTCCTTCGTCTCCAGGCCGAGCGCCTGCTTGATCTTCCGCAGGTCCTTCCGCAACTCCGGCAGCTTCTCGAGGCTCATCATGATCCGCATCTGCTCGCGGTCCGGCGTCGCCGGCGCGCCGAGCATCCGCGAGTCGGGGGGCACGTCCTTGTGGACGCCGGCCTTCGCCCCGAGGATGGCGCGGTCGCCGACGTGCAGGTGGTCCGCGATGCCGACCTGCCCGGCCATGACGACGTAGTCACCCGTGGTCGTGGACCCGGCGATCCCGACCTGGCTGACGAGCAGGTTGTGCCGGCCGATCTGGCAGTTGTGGGCAATCATCACGAGGTTGTCGATCTTCGTCCCCTCGCCGATCCGGGTGGGGCCGAACGTGCCGCGGTCGATGGTCGTGCAGGCCCCGATCTCCACGTCGTCCGCGACCTCGACGTACCCGAGTTGCGGAACCTTGACGTGCCGCCCGCCCTGGGTGCGGTAGCCGAACCCGTCGGCCCCGAGGACGGCGTTCGCGTGAACCTGGACGCGGTGGCCGAGGACGGTACCGTCGTACAAGACGACGTGCGGGTGTAGCGTCACGTCGTCCCCGAGGCGGCAGTTCTTGCCGACGGAGACGCCGTTCGCGAGGGTCGCACGATGGCCGATGACGGCCCCGGCCCCGACCACGCAGAACGCGCCGATCTGGGCCTCCGGGCCGACGGTCGCGGTCGGGTCGATCTGGGCCGTCGGGTGGATGCTCGTGGCCCGCTTCTCGTCGTCGCCCCGCAGGTGCTGGACGATGGACACGAACGCCATGAGCGGGTCGCGGACGCGGATGAGCGGGCGTCCGTTCACCGGGACGTGCGGCCGGACGACGGCGGCGGACGCCGGGGAGTGGTGCCAGGCGTCGAGGTGGCGGTCGTCCTCCACGAACGTGATGTCCCCGAGCCGGGCGTCCGTGAGCGGCCGGGCGGCGAAGATTTCGGCCTCGCCGTCGCCGACGACCTCGCCGGACACCCATTCCGCCACTTGACGGACGGTCAATCTCACGGCACACCCCCCACGGAATCCAAACTGCCCGCACCCTCTGGGAAGGACGGGAGAGGAACGTACCCGGTCCCCGGAATCCCGGCAAGCCCAACAAGCGGGCCGGCCGCGGGAGAGTGGGTCGTCAGCGGTTATCGGGAAAACCGGTCGGATTCGCCCACTTCAAATGACTGGTGAAGGTGCGGCCCCGCCGCGGCGTGTCCGGTCGGGGGAAGTGTGTCGGGAATGTGCAGGGTGTCAGGTGGGGTTGTGCCGGTTGGTCGCTAAAGACCGACGCGGGCGGCGAACGCGGCGGGCGATTCGACGGTCGTGCCTTCGACGATCTGACCATCGACGCCGGATGCGAGGGCGTGGCAGAGGCGGTCCCACGACCGGCGGAGGGCGTCGTCGGACGCGCCCCAGGTGACGCACGCGAACCCGGTCGGCGTGCGGCGGACGGTCACCATGCCGCCGGACAGGCCGAGCCGCAACTCGTTCCAGGTCGCGTCCGGGACTTCGTCCGGGAACGCGGGCAGGCCGTCGATCATGCGGAGTACGGGCGTCTCGCCGTGGGCGTTCAGCCGCTCGACCAGGTCGAGCCAGGAGAGGCGGTCCGGCGTGGAGGTGCGGACGGTGCGTTCGATCCCCAACGTGCGACTCCAACAAGACAGACTTCCGAAGTCCGGCTTCGACTTCGGAAGTCGAGAGTGCGGGCGGGCGTTTGCCGACACCCAGTGCCCCTGCTAGGTTCGACTTCCGAAGTCGAAGCCGGACTTCGGAAGTCTGGGCTTACTTGTCCGTCCCCGCGGCCTTCTTGAGGATGTCCTCCAGCCGCTTCTTCTGCTCGGCCGTCAGCACGTCGAGTTGCTCCTTCTTCTTCTGTTCCTTCAACTCCTTGATTTTTGCGGTCAGCTTGTCGATCTCCTCGTCGATCTTCGCGTCGATCGCGTACACCTTCGACTTCTGGTCGTCCGTTAGCCCCAGCTTCGACCAGTTCTGAGGGAGTTGCGACCCCTTCGCCTTCGCGGCCGGCTTGGACTCCTTTTCTTTCTTGGCTTCCTGCCCCGTGATCGCGCCGCCGAGGAACATCAACCCGGCGACGAACAGCAGACAACGGAGCTTCGTCATCGAATAGTCTCACTTTTTGGCCGTCCACCGCGGTGGTGCGAGCGACGACGTGTCGTCCGTCCGCGGATGGTGGACATATGGGAACCGATCCGGGAAGAGTTGGCAATAAAAAAACGCTCACGCGAGAAGGAATCACTTCAACAACGAGTGGACGCCGGCGATTATTGTGTCCTCGACCGACTCGTGCCACTTGCCGGGCATGCCGTAGTAGATCATCGACGAGTCGGCCTCGTACCCGCCCTCGGCGAGCATCCGCTTCGCCGGGATGTAGCCCATCACGTCGTTGCAGTAGGCGGCGACCCACACGGCCTTCTCCTTCGGAAACTCCTTGCGGAGCCGGATCGCGTAGTCGAGGACGACCTCGCCGCCGAGGCCGACCCAGACGATCTCGTTACCGAGCCGCCACGCCTGCACCGGGTAGCGGGGGTAGCTTTCGGGCAGCTTGCCGTGGTCGGCGAGGTGCTTCAGTAGCAACGTGGCGCGGTTCTTGATCGCGACGGTCTTGCTCAACGATTCCGCTTGCAACTTCTCCTTCGTCATCGAGCCGTCGAGTTTAATCTCGATCTCCTTGTAAGCCGCGACGAACTTCCCGGTGACCGGCTTCATGTCGCCGGCCAGTGCCTTCGCCACGCCGGCGGCGAGTTCCTTGCCGTGCTGCACGCACAGTTCTTCCGTGCCGCGGGGCTGTGGGTTTACGTCGCCGCCGCAGCCGATCCAGAACATCGCGACCGCGCCGGGGTTCGCCTTCTCGATTTCGATTTGCGCGAAGCCGGCGTAGTCGCCGCACCACTTGTAGTAGGACTGCGTCGTATTGTGGCAGGCGTAGCCGAAGATGATCGCCCGCGTCGTGCCGTCGGCGGCCGTCACCTTCAAGACGGGCACGGTGTGATCCACCGGGCCATCGCGGTTCTTGCCGTTGATGACGCCCTTGTCCGTCTTCTCGCGGCGGTTCATCGCGAACAGGGCTTCGCCCTGACCGTAGCCGAGCGTCGCCGGCTTCAGGTCCGAGACGGCGGCGAGGATGATGTCCTGCAGGTTCTTCTTCAGCTCGGCGGTGTAGTCCTTGATCTGCTTCACCTGGGCCGGCGTCAGGTCGAACATGATCGTGAGATTGTCGCGGATGACCGGCCCGCAGTGCGTGTGCGACGAGTTCAGGAGCAACTGTGCGCGGTCGAGTTTTGCCTCCTTCGCGACGGCGGCGAACACCTCGTCGCTGACCTCTTTCGACAGCCCGATCAGGTCCGTCGTCACCAGGACGAGCCGGTTGCCGTCGCCGTCCTCCAGGGCGAGGGCCTTCGCGAACAGGTCGTGCGCCTTCCCCTCGGCCGGCTTGGTCCGCGAGCCGTAGCCGGACATCCACATGTATTCCTTCGGCGTGATGTTCGCCGTCGCGACGCCGACCTTGAACGGCGGGTCGGCGGCCGCGAGCGGCGCGGCGAACAGCGCGAATAACATCAGCGTGCGCATGAAAGACTCCGTCACGACTTGGGTTTCAGCAGCTTGTCGATGGCCTTGAGCAGGATGCCTTCCGTGTCCGGCGACGAGAGCGTGACCGTCGGCTCGTACCCGCCTTCGAGGTACGCCGCGGCCGGCGGGATGTACCCGCAGCCGTCGTCGCCGTACCCGGCGACGCACACCGGCACGTCGCCGGCCGCTTTGTTCGCGGCTAACTGGAACTCGATGAACGGCTCGCCGGGCAGGTGCAGCGTTCGGAGCTTCCCGCCGAAGTCGAGCGAGGTGACCTCGATCGGCACGTCGATCCGCTTCAGCCACGCCAGTTGCAGGGCCGCGTTGTTACGGCGGGCCGCCTTCAGCTTCTCGTCCTTCATGTCCCGCGTGCTGACCTCCGCGCCGAAGGTCGGCTCCTTCCGCGGGAGCAGCTTCACCGGCTCGACCTTCCACGTCCAGCCGGTCGCGGGCTGCTTTGTCGTCGCCTTCCAGGCGTCCACCATGCCGGCGTGCATGCGGTCGCGGAGGATGGCGCGGTTCGCCTTCTCGCCGTCGTTGTACTTGCCGGCCGTCACGTTCCCGGAGCAGCCGGTGAAGTAAATCTGGTGTACGTCTTTCTGCTCGTTCTGCCGCTTCTGGCGGGCGAGGCCGCAGAAGTCTGCGCTCACCCGGCCGTCGCCGTAGTAGCTCATCGGGTGCGTCGCGTAGAAGTGCAACGCCGCGAGCGGCGAGTCGCCGTTCCAAAACGACAGCGTCCGCAGGAACGGGTCGATCAGCCCCTCCGGTGCGTCGCGGGCCTCCTTCGACTTCGTGGCGCTCGTGCGGGTGAACTTCACCTTGCCGTCCTCGCCGAGGACGCGGCGGTTGGACGCGACCTGCTTCACCTCCGCCTTGCCGAAGCCGACGTGCGTGAACTCGCGGGCCTTAACCAGCGATGTCTTGAGCGCGTCCGCGGACGCCTTCACCGCCTTTGCGAAGAAGTCGAGGTCCAATAGTGGCGGACCGTTCACGGCGGCGAGGAGTTTCTGCGCCTCCACGTCCGCGAACGGCGTGTTGTGCGGGTGGACGCAGTGGATCGCGACCTGTTCCGGCGTGGTGTGGGCCGCGTCCGCGAGGGCCGCCCGCCACCGGCGGTACGCCTCGTTCCGCAGCCCGGTCCAGTCGAGGGCCGCCAGCACGACCGGCTTCCCGTCGCCGAGCAGCACGACGCCGAGGCACTTGAGCGGGTCGTCCACGCCGCGGGCCGGCTCGATCCACCCGCCGCAGAGCGGGTGGCCGAGCGGTGGCGTCGCGTCGGACTCAAACGTGGCAACGTGGTAGCGCGGCATGACGGGTTCCGGCAGGCGGGATTGTTAATGTGACAGACGGAGTGACGGAAAGCAACTGACTTCCGAAGTCCGGCTTCGACTTCGGAAGTCGATCCCGCGCGGGCGCGTCCGCAGGTCCGGCAACCGCCCCTCCGCCCGTTCGACTTCCGAAGTCGAAGCCGGACTTCGGAAGTCAGGTCCTTCCCGCTCCCTATTCTTTACGGGTATGCTGTTCCGCCTCCTCCTGAAGCTCGGCGTGCTCGCCGTCTGCCTCGTGGTGCTGCCGCTCGGCCCGCCGGTCCGCACGTCGGCCCCGGCAACCCCCGCGCCGGCCCTCGCGAAGTGCGGCGACCTGCCGACGCCGGAGCGGTTCGTCGAGCTGGCGAAGACCGACCCGCTCGCCATGCTCAACGCCTCGATGAGCCGCTACCGGTGCGAGGTGAAGGGGTACGTCTGTACGATGCACAAGCAGGAGCGCGTCAAGGGCACGCTCGGCCCGGTGGAGATCATTCGCATTGCGTTCCGCGACGACCCGTTCGCCGTGCTGATGACGTGGCAGGAAGGCGCGGGCCTCGCCACGGCCACGCTGTACGCGAAGGGGGAGAACAAGGGCAACCTCAAGGCCAAGACGCCGCTCGGCGTGTCGGACAGCGACCCGAACGGGTTCTTCGCCCGGAACTCGTCGCGGTTCTCGATCCAGGACTTCGGCATCTACCGCGGCACGCTCCGCACGTACACCGTCTGGAAGCGGGCCGCCGACGCCGGGCGGCTGAAGACCGAGTACCTCGGCACGAAGCCCGTCCCGGAGCTGAGCGGCCGCGTCTGCCACATGATCCGCCGCACGGTCGATCCGCCCGAGGTGGACAATTTCTCAATGGCCGACACGGACCTCCGCACGCCGGAGAAGTTCCCGAAGGAGGCGATCGGGCAAGTGACGATCATGATCGACGCCGAGACGTGGCTGCACGTCGGCTCGGACATCCGCCACCCGGACGGGTCGTTGATCGCGGCGTACTACTTCCGTGACCTGGAGATGAACCCGACGTTCGACCGCGGCCAGTTCCTGCCGGACGTTCTGAAGAAGTGAACGGCCGAAAATGATTCCACGGAATACACCCCACCCTTCGCTGGAATCATTTCGTAAGTCCGGAATCATTTAGCAGTTACGGCCCAAGACCATTCCGGATAATAACTTGCGCCGATTCGATGCGTCCGGAATCATTTCCCTCCCGCCCGGAATCATCCGGGAACCTGCCGCAAGGTCGCGAACCGCCGGCGTCCGGGTCGTGTCCCTTCTGGCACAACAACCCGGTGTAGCTCAGCAGGTAGCAGCGTACCGCTGAAAACGGTGAGGTCGTCGGTTCAACTCCGACCGCCGGGACTCGTTCGGGGCGTGGGCCAGGTGGAGTGGCCGCGTGTTTCGGGAACACGAGAACGCAGGTTCGACTCCTGTCGCCCCGACTGTTTCATTCCCGCCAACTCCCGCGGAACATCGTCCGCCGCTCCCCGTTCGGGAAGTCGTCCCCGAAGATCAACTCGTGCGGGTCGGCCGCGCCGCGGTCCGGCAGCGGGAGGGCCACGAGGTCGGCCGACTTGCCGACTTCGAGGCTGCCCGTCTCGTCGGCCCAGCCGAGGGCTTCCGCGCCGGTCAGCGTTGCCATCCGCAGCAGTTCCTCGCGCGGAACTTCCGGCCGAATCGCGTGAACGAACCGGGCCTCCGCGAGCAGGTCGAGGTCGGGGTTCGACGCGAGGCTGTCCGTGCCGAGCGCGACGCGGACGCCGCGTGCCTGAAACTCGGGGAACGGGTGCCGCGGGTGGCGGAACGCGGCGTGCGTGCGGGGGCAGTAGATGCAGGAACTATTGCGTTGAATCCGCGCGGTCGGCGCAACGTGGTTCATGTGGATGAAGAGTTTCGGTTGGCGGAAGTCGCAAGACTTCATGATCGAAGTGAAATCGTCGGCGAGACCCTCAGCGTGCCACGCCCCGACTTCCGTGAGGAATTGTCGGAACGGCCCTGCCTTTCGGTGAAGGAGGTCAATTTCATGGCGACTCTCGCCGAGATGAATCGCCGTCGGCCACTTCTGAACTCGACAGAGTTGCCCTGCGGCCGGAAAGAGGCTTCGATTCACGCTGTACGGGGCATGAGGACTCAATCCGGGACGAACCGAACCGAGTTGTGTCCTGGTCATTAACCAGCTTTCGGCCGAGGCCAGTGTCTCGGCTGCACGTGATTCGGACAAGCCGATCATCTCGTAGAAAACGACCCCCCGCACGTCCGCCGCCGCGACCGCGTCCCAACTCGCCCCGCCCGCGGTGATGTCGCCGAGGAGCGTCGTGCCGAACTGCAGGCACTCGGCCAGCCCGGCACGGACGTCGGCCTGCACGTCCGCCGGCGACCGCGACCGGCGGTACGCGATCACGCCGCGGAGCCAGTCGGTGAAGTGATCCGGGTCGGTCGGCGGAATTTTGCCGCGTGCCCCGCTCAGGTCGAGGTGCGTGTGGCAGTTCACCAGGCCGGGGATGATCGCGACGTTGCCGAGGTCCACGTCCGGGGTCCGCGTGCCGCGCGGCTCGACGGCCGTGATGGTGGTTCCTTCGACGGTGATCGTGCCCCGCTCCAGCGGCGGCGACGCGACGGGGACGACCCAGCGGGCGGTGCAGGTGCGCGGTTCGGCCATAGAATCATCGTATGCCGACCACCGCCGACCTCGTCCGCCGCGTCGCGGACGCCCCGACCGTGCCGTGCCCGTGCGGGGCCAGCACCCGCGTGCTGACCGCCGCCGACGGGTCGCCGTGCTCGTTCCACGTCACGACGATCCGCGACTCCGTGCGGCACTACCACCGCGCCACGACCGAGGTGTACTACGTCCTGGAAGGGACCGGCCGAATCGAACTCGACGGCGAGTGGCAGCGGATCGAGCCGGGGACGATGGTGTGGATTCCGAACGGCGTGCGCCACCGGTTGGTAGCGGACGACGTGGTGAAGACAATTGTTTTTGGAGTGCCGGCGTTCAACGCGGACGACGAGTTTTTTGATTGAAGTGGGCGAAAGCCCAGGCACGGCCGTGCCTGGGCTTTCGCCACCAACTTACATCCGCCCGCGCTCGAACTTCTTGCGGTCGTTCTCCTTCAGGTACAGCTTCCGCATCCGCAGGCTCGTCGGCGTGATCTCGACCAGCTCGTCGTCGTCGATGTACTCGAGCGCCATCTCCATCGAGAACCGCAGCGGCGGCTTGATGGACGCCTTCGCGTCGCTCCCGGACGCCCGCATGTTGGTCAGCGGCTTCGGGTCGGTCACGTTCACCGTCAGGTCCTTGTCCCGGCCGTGTTCGCCCACCACCTGGCCCTCGTACACCTCCTCGCCGGGGGCGACGAACAGCGTGCCGGAGAGGCCGTCCACCGAGTACGCCGTCACCTTCGCCGTGTTCTTCGAGATGTACACGCCGTTCGCCCGCCCCGGCAGCGTGCCCCGCGCCACGCGGTACTCGTGGAAGTTGTGGTGCATGATCGCCGTGCCCTGCGTGGCCGTCAGCATCCGCGTCCGCAGGCCGATGAGGCCGCGGGCCGGGATGTGGAACTCCATGTGCGTGCTGTTCCCCTGCCCGCCCTCCATCTTGATGCACTCGCCCTGCCGCTCCAGCACCAGCTTCATGACCGACGACGAGTGCTCGTTCGGGGCCTCGACGACCAGGTACTCGACCGGCTCCATCGTCTTGCCGTCCACCTCTTTCGTGATGACTCTCGGCTTGCCGACGGCGATCTCGCCGCCCTCGCGGCGGATCGTTTCCAGGAGCACGCCGAGGTGCAACAGGCCGCGGCCGCTGACGATGAACTCGCTCTCCCGCTCGCCCGCCTTCACCCGGAGGGCGACGTTGTGCTGGAGCTCCGAATCCAGCCGCGACCGCAGCTCGCGGCTGGTCAGCGGCTTGCCGTCCTGCGACGCGAACGGCGAGTCGTTCACCTTGAACAGCATGTCGAGCGTCGGCTCGTCGATCGACAGCGGCGGCAGCGGCAGCGGCTTGTCGAAGTCGCAGATCGTGTCGCCGATGTCCGCCTCGTCGAGGCCGACGACGGCGCACACGTCCCCGGCCGAGATCGTCTCCACTTCCTTCTTGGCCAGCTTGTCGAACTCCAGCACCTGCACGATGGTGTCGTTGAACGTGCCGCCGTCCTTCTGCTTCACCACCGTGACCTTCTGGTTCTTCTTGATCTTCCCGGCGATCACCCGACCGATGGCGATCTTGCCCAGGAACTCCGAGTATTGCAGGGCCGTCACCTGCATCTGGAGCGGCGCGTCGCCGTCCACCTCGGGGGCGGGGATTTTGTTCAGGATTGCGTCGAACAGCGGCTTCAGGTCCTTCGGCTCGACGGCCATGTCGGTCGTCGCGATCCCGGCCCGGCCGCTGGCGTAGATGACCGGGAAGTCGGCCGTGTCGTCGTCGGCCCCCAGCTCGATGAACAGCTCGAACATCATGTTGTGGATCTCTTGGATCCGCGCGTCCGGCCGGTCGATCTTGTTGATGATGACGATCGGCTTCAGCCCGCAGGCGAACGCCTTCTTCAGGACGAACCGCGTCTGCGGCAGCGGCCCTTCCGCCGCATCGACCAGGACGAACGCGCCGTCGGCCATCTTGAGGATGCGCTCGACCTCGCCGCCGAAGTCGGCGTGCCCCGGCGTGTCGATCAAGTTCACTTTCACGTCGCCGATGCGGATGCCGCAGTTCTTCGCCAGGATGGTGATGCCCCGCTCCCGCTCCTGGTCGTTGGAGTCCATGATGAGGCCGTGCTGCCCGCCGACGAGCTTGTCCAGTTCCTCGTTGCGGAACTGCCCGGACTGGCGGAGCATCTGATCGACGAGCGTGGTCTTGCCGTGGTCGACGTGCGCGATGACGGCGACGTTTCGGATGTCGGTTCGCTTGGCCTTCATGTTCGCCGGAGCCTGCAAAAGTACACCGGCCGCGGCGTTAACGGGGCCGCGGCCGTCGGGTGGTCGTTCGGAGTGTTCCCCCTTAATGTAGGAGTTTCCCGGCCGGTCCGAAAGGGGCGGCGGCGTGTGGAATTGGTGAAGCGGAGGGGCGGATGCGACTTCTTCTGGTGCGGCACGCGGAGGCCGTCCCGTTGGCGGCGGACGGCATCTCGTCGGACTTCCACCGGCCGCTGACGGACCACGGCAAGGTGCAGGCGGCGGCGCTGGCCGAGGCGCTGAAGGCCCGCGGCGTCGGGCCGACGGTGATCGTGACCAGCCCGCTGGTGCGGGCGGTCGAGACGGCGGAGCCGCTGGTCGCGGCCCTGACGCCGGGGAAGGAGTTCGTCATCACCGAGCGGCTGGCGTGCGGCGAGCTGAAGCCGAAGAAGCTGTCGAAGCTGGCGTTCGAGCTGGGCGGGCTGCCCGTGCTGGTCGGGCACATGCCGGACCTGGGCGAGTACGCCGGGTGGCTGCTCGGCGGCGCGGCCGTGGACTTCGACAAGGCGGCGGTGGCGTGCGTCAACTGCCGGCACGAGATCGCGAAGGGGGCCGGCGTGCTGGAGTGGCTCGTCCCGCCGGCGTGGTTCGTGCCGCTAACTCTTATTCCCTCCCCCCTTGGGGGGGAGGGAACAAAGCCAAGACCCGCGGACAACGAAGTAGTGGCGTCACTTCTGCTTCGAAGTCCAGTACCGCCAACTCGGCTCGACCGCGTCCATCTTCAGCTCGACCGCGTCGAACGCGCCTTCCACGCTCGGCATCGGCCGGTTGTCGTCCGGCTTGAACGCCGTCACGAACCCGAAGAACTTGTCCCCCTCCACGCCGTACAGCAGGTACTCGACCAGGCTCGCGGCCACCACGTCCGCGTCCTTCGACGGCGTGCCGCCCCACAGGTCGGCCATCCGGATCGTCGGCGGCTTCGACTTCGTGCCGACGACCAGCTGCTTCGCCTTCGCCCGGTAATCGGTCCACGCCGACCCGCCGGCACTCTTTGCCGTCATCAGCCGGCCGAAGCCGAGTTGCAGCCACTCGGGGAGGGAACCCGTCGTCGGCCCGGTCCCGGCCTTCTTGTTCAAGAGCGCCGCCGCGACGACGGCCGTGACCAGCGCCTGCGCCTCCGGGTCCTTCGGCTTCTCGTTGTTCGGGACGAGCACCGCCGCCGTCGGGGCGTCGCCGCGGACGTTGACCGTGAACCAGTCCTTCGACTCCGGCCGCTGCTGCGTCACCACCCGGACGTAGGACGAGAATTCCCGGTTGTCGCCGAGGACGACGACCGTGAGCTTGCCCGGCCAGAGCGCGTCCTTCGCGTCGAACTTGAGGGCGGTCTTGGCGGCCGCGAACGCCTTCTGGGCCGCGTCCGCGAACGCCTTCGCCTTCGCCTCCGGGAGCGACGACAGCACGAGCAGGTCGGCCGTCTCCGCCGTGGCGAGCTTCTTGAGGCCGGCCTTGTTCAGGTTCGCGGCCGCGGCCGCCTTCTGGGCGTCGAGCTTCTTGCCGTCGTCGGCCGCGAGGGCCGGGCCGCACCCGATCAGCACGGCGAGGAACAAGTAAGAGGGTCGCGGGAGCATCGGCGGATTCCTCGGAAGGGTGGACGCGGCGGGACGGCTTCAGAATACTTTAGAGCATACCGCACCCGTGCGCCGAATGCGACCCGCGAGCCACCCCCCATGTCGTCACCCGGTCCGCCCGTCAGAACGCCCGAGGAGGTGGTCCGGTGGGTGCTGGCGGCGGCCGACCGCCGGACGCAGTTCGAGCGGCTCGGCGAGGCGGCCCGAATCTTCCACACGTCGGCCGCGGTACTGACCGTGTTCAACCGGCTGGCCACCGCGAAGGACGGCCGCCGGCTGGCGCTGACGTTCACCGCCCGGATGCCGACGCCGATGCCGGCCGGGCTGATCCTCCTTTCCGCCCCCCTGTTGCAATCGCGGGACGTGGGCATCCACCTGCGGGTGAACGTCGCCGGCCGGCTGATCGACGCGATGCCGGACCGGATCGAGTCGATCGGCCCGATCGTCCGCGCCCTCACGGCCGGGCTGGGCCGGGTCCGCACGCTGGAGCGGCTGGTCCAACTGCAATCGCGGGTCGAGAAGTCGGAAGTCATCGACACCCTCGTCGCCGACGCGGAGCGGACGACGAAGCTGAAGTGCCCGAAGTGTTCGGCGAAGTTGACCCGGCCGGCGCTCATCAAGCACCTGTGGAAGAAGCACCGGCTCGTGTACGAGCACGGCGGGGCGCGGGAGCCGGGGCCGGTGGTCGAGCGGGCCGTCGAGGAGTTCGCGAGGGACCGGGAGCCGGAGCAGATCGATCGCGTCTACGCCGTGACGGAGCAGCTCTACGCCGAGGCGGAGCCGCGGCAGATTCACCAGGCGATCCTCTCGCGGCTCGGCGGCCAGCACGACGACGCGGAGTTACTCCGCAAGGAAGCGGCGGAGGCCGAGGCCGGGTTGTGCCCGTCGTGCTACTCGATGGTCCCGCCGTCCGTGCCGCCGCTGCTTCCGCCGCTGGCTTTGGCGAGCGGCCGGTTGCTCGGCGAGGGGTACGCCGTCGAGGCGCAGCGGCGGCGGGTGGCGATCACGTACCCGGACGGGTCGGTGGACCGCGTGCCGGACCCGAACGACCGGTCCGGCACGCGGGAGTTCGCCGCGAAGGTCGGGGCCGGGGTCGCGGCGGCGGCGCTCGTGTTCGCGGCGGCGATGCCGCGGGACGCGGTGAAGCCGCTGCTCCCCACGGTGGCGCTGTCGCTCCTGAGCATCGGCGCATACACCGGCCTGCTCTACCGCGAGCGGAAGGTTCCGAAGCCGGACGCGCGGGCGCTCGACGCCGCGTGGGCGGAACTCGCCCCGGGCATCGGCCGGTCGCCGCGGGCGATCCGCTTCTTGACGCGGCTCTGCCGGAGCAGCCTCGGCGTCGGCACGGTCGAGGAGCGGTCGAAGGCCGTGTGGGAACTCGTCGAACACGCGGCCGTCCTCGCCGAGAAGGGGCCGCCGCAGACACAGCTCCTCGCGGCCGTGCGGCTGTTGCAGGCCCACGACTCGGCCCGCATCGGCAAGGAGTGGGTGAACCAGCTCCTCGCCGCGTGGGAGCCGTTCCTTCGCGGCGAGGTGACGCCGGTGTACGCGGAGGCGGTCGCCGAGATGCTGCTCGACTCGCCGCTCTTCTCGGACCGCGACGCCGCCCGGCTGCGGGTACAACTGCCGGTCGCGGCGTTCGACGCGGGCCTCTCCCCCGCCGGGCTGAACGCGCTCGCCGAGCGCTGCCCGAACTTCGGCCGCGTGCTGGCCGGCAACTCCGACTGGTTCGACCTGCTCTACGAGTTGTGGCGGATGAAATCGACGCGGCCGTGGGAGACTGTTGCGGGCGCGGCGCAGAGCGTCCTCGACCTGACGAAGAAGGGGGGCGGGATCAAGGCGTTGCTCGCCTACCCGGACACGCTGCTCGTCGGCGAGTTCGACCCGCCGTTCGACAAGGAACTGGGCGACATCCTCATCGGCCGCCGCGGGGTGACGCTCGGCGACTTCACGACGGCGGACGCGGACGCCGAGGTGACGACGGAGACGACGCGGAAGGGGACGAACGTGCTCGTCTTTGGCCAACACCGCATCGCGACGGAGCGGAAAATACCGGACAAGGTGGTTCGCGTCCTGAAGGGCTGGCTGAAGTTCCGGGCCGAGCGGCTGATGCCGGCCGCGGGCCGGTCGGCGGCGGCCGCGGTCCCGGAGCGAGTGCAGCAGTTGTTGGCCCCGCTCGCCGTGGAGTGCCCGATGTGCCGGACGCGGGCGTTCGTGACGGTCGGGCAGATCGGGACGGTGGTTCAGTAGGTCGGCCGAGCCGAGGCCGACCACCTCCCCGCCTCCGCGACATTAACGCATTTCAACGGCGAGCGTCGCGGCGTGAGCGCGACGTGGCAATACATTACCCAGCCACCATCGCGGAATCGACGGCTGCCGACACGCTTTACCCCGTCGCGCGCACACCGCGACGCTCGCCGTTGCGTTGTCCCGAAGGTCCCCGCGGCGGGCAGGTGGTCGGCCTCGGCTCGGCCGACCTACTTTTTCTTCCCCATCCACCCCTTGAACAACTTCAGCGCCAGCGCCCGTTGCGAGTCGGTCAGCGGGTCGTCGAGCGGCACCGCGTTCCGCTCTCCGGCCGGGCGGGTCGTTTGCTGTTCGTGCCAGTCCCGGAGCTTCCTCGACAGGTCGCCGGTCATCGGAACCTCGAACCCCGCGTCCGGCCGCACGCCCCAGTCGTCGAGCGGGCCAAGGTTCTCGTGCCGGTGGCGGTTCTTGCCGGACGGCAGGTCGATCCGCCCGGACGTGACGCGATACCGCAGCCCGACCACGCTCGTGCCCACCGACGTGTAAAACAGCCCGCGGCCCGGCGTCCGCTGGCCGATCACCAGGCCCCGCTTGTGGTCCTTCACCGCCGCGGCCAGCGCCTCCCCGCCGCCGAACGTCTCGCCGTTCACGAGTACCGCCAGCGGCAGCCGCCGCCACAGGTCATCGACGCTGTGGGCCGGCAGCCGCGGCAACTGCTCGGCGGACCGCTTCGGGTCCGCCCACGTCACCTTCGCGATGGGTTGGTCGTCGCGGAAGAACACGCCCGCCGTCCGCCCGCCGGACTGCAGCGACCCCCCCGGCGTCCACCGCAGATCGACGAGCAGCCCGGCCGGGTTGTCCTTCGCGATCTCGTTCAGTGCGCGGACCAGTGCCTGCGGCGTCTCGTCGTCGAAGACGCTCAGCCGCAGGTACGCTACGCGGTCGGCCTTATTCGGGAAGTAGTCCCACGTCCCGTTCGGCCGCCGCTTGTAGCCGAAGACGGATTCGCGCGGCAACTCCTCGACGAGGGCCTTCGGAATCTCCAGAGCGACGGTCAGTTCCCTCCCCTCGCGGCGGACGCCGAGTCGGAGTTTCTGGCCGAGGGCCTTACCCACGTCCGGCTGGTTCTGCCCGGTCAACGGCACGAGCAGCGGGGGAAGCAGGTACGAGGTCGTGCGGGGCGTGACGGCGACGCCGTCGATGCTGACGATCTCGTCCCCGGCCCGGAGGTCGGCCTGCGCCGCCGCGAGGCCGGGCGTGAGCCGCTTCACCTTCCACGGCAGCGGGACCGGCGGCGGGACCGTCCACCCGGACGTGGGGCCCGTTTCCACCCGGTACTCCATCCAGTCGATCGGCTTGATGTCGTCCAGCTCGATCCCGCCGAGCAGTTCCTGGTCACTCATCGAGAACGGGCCGTTGTGCGCCAGCGACAGGACGCACGACGGGTCGAGGGCTTTCGCCAGGCCGTTGGTGCTGTGGATGTACGCGCGGATGCCGTCCAGTTCCGGGTCCGCCCCGGCGAGTTGGCGGGCGAGTTTGAACGCCGCGTAAGTGTCGAGTACGTCATCGCTCAAGTTTTGGAGTTGCGCCGGCGGCGTGCGGTTGACGGCGCGGAACAGGCCGTCAATGGCGGCCTCGACGAGGGCGCGGCGGCCGACCTTCTTTAGGGACCGCTCGATGACCCCCGGCAGGATCGCGGCCATGCGGTCGGCGTACTGCCCGGCGGCCGCGTCCGTGACGGGGGCAACCTTCGGGGCTTGCTTCGGCGGCGCGGTCGGGGCGGCGAGGGCGAGCAGCAACAGTGTGGCGGACATGGGAATCCTTCGTCGCCGTGGGGCGGACCCGGCCCGTATTCTAACCGCTCGACCGTAATGCGAGCCACAGACAACCGGACACGACTTGTGGAACCCGGAGCGGAAGCGATGGGGTGTCGGTCGCACACCCCATCGCTTCCGCTCCGGGTTCCAAAGAATGCAACCTCGGAGCCGACCCCGATGACCAACACCCGCGTGTGGCTGACCCGCCACGCCGAGTCCGCCGACCCGACCGTGTTCCACGGCGCGGAGTCCGACATCCTGCTGAGTGAACACGGCGAGCGGCAGGCGGAGGCCGCGGCCGCGTGGTTCCGCGAATTCCGGCCGACGGTCGTGGTCTCGTCCGCGATGCGGCGGGCCGTCGCGACGGCGAAGCCCGTCGCGGAGTTGGCCGGCGTGCCACACGTCATTGTGCCGGCGTTCCACGAGCGGCGGATCGGCGCGATGTGCGGGGCGGCGTTCTCCCTGACCGAGGGGCCGTGGGCGGAGACGCTGGCCGAGTGGACGCGGGGGAACACGCGGTTCACGACCGCCGGCGCGGAGTCGTTCGACGACCTCGCCGAGCGGCTGGTGACGGCCTGGGACCGCACGATCCGGGAACACGCGGGTGGGCGGATCGTGCTGGTCACGCACGGCGTCGTGTGCAAGGTGCTGTTGTTGTCGGTCCTGGAAGGCTGGTGGGCGACGCGGTGGAACGAACTGGGGCGGGTCGAGAACCTCGCGACCTCGGAGTTGGTCCACGACGGCCGGGCGTGGCGGGCCGAGCGGACGTTGATCGTGCCGGACCCGGTTCGCGCCCTTCGCCAGGTTCCCGCCGCCGGGCCGAAGTCGGAGGCGTGATTCGCTCAAGTCGGCCGCGGACTTGCCCCCCGATGTGCAATTCGTGAAAGGGATGAAGAGGTCTCGCCCGCGCAACCGATACGGTTTACCAGCGACCTGCTTCGGACCTCGGGGAACCACTTCATGACGAGCCAAGAAGTCTTGAATCCGACGACCGAGATGGACGCATTACGGCAGCAGCTGCTCCAGGCCCAGCGGCTGAGCAGCGTCGGCGAGCTGACCTCCAGCGTGGCCCACGAGTTCAACAACATCCTGACGACGATCCTGAACTACGCGAAGATGGGCCTCCGCGGCCAGGACCCGGCCGCCCAGACGCAGGCGTTCGAGCGCATCCTCCGCGGCGGCCAGCGGGCGGCCACCATCGTCAACAGCATGTTGGGGTTCGCCCGGAACAACGCCACCCAACGCGACACGACCGACCTGGTGAAGCTGGTGGAAGACGTGCTCGTGCTGACCGAGAAGGACCTGAGCAAGCACCGGATTCAGATCGAGAAGCGGTTCCACGGGCGGCCGACGGCGATGGCGGTGGCGGGGCAAATTGAGCAGATTCTGGTGAACCTCGTCATCAACGCAAGGCAGGCGATGCCGAACGGCGGGCGGCTGCGGATCGAGGTCCGCGACCTGCCGGACGGCGAGACGGCCGAGATCAAACTGGCGGACACCGGCGTCGGCATCCCGCCGGAGAACCTGCGGCAAATCTTCGAGCCGTTCTTCACGACGAAGCAGCCGGACGAGTACGGCCGCGGCGGGACCGGGCTGGGCCTGAGCGTTTGCCGGCAGATCATCGAACAGCACCACGGCCGCATCCGCGTCGAGAGTGTGGTCGGCAAGGGGTCGGCGTTCACGATCAAGCTGCCGAAGCGAGCGGAAGAGTTGTAGGGGCGATCTATCCTGGGACCGCGGGCGTCCCGCCCGCCCACCTGCACGGTCGCGGAAACCTGTCTTCCGCGGCTGGGGCCGTGGCGGGCGGGACGCCCGCGGTCCCAGGGAGGGGCGAAAACCCAAGCCTCACTTCCGGCACGCGCTGCATTCCTGGATGCGGCGCAGAATCACCTGCTCGAATGCGTAGTCGCGGCCGGCGGGAATCCACTGGCGGTCGGCCGACGATTCCGTGCCGATCACCTCGTTCCGCCGGTCCACCGTCGCCGTCTCCTGGAACACCGCCGCCCCGCCGACCGCCCGGCTCGGCCGCTCCTGGTCGAGCAGCTCCCGCCACACCTCGACGTACACCTTGTACCCGCCGCGGTCCCCGGCGGACACCGTCACCTTCGCCGTGTTCCGCACCGTCTGCAGCGTCGCGATCAGCCGCTCCCGCTTGTCCGGGGAGCCGTGCTTCCACGGCTGCTCGAACCCCGGCGTGACCCGCGGCAGCGTCTCCACGTACCCGGCGTACCGGGACGGGGCCTTCAGCTCGAAGTAGTCGTCGAGCACGTCGATCACCCGCTCCCACACCTCGGCGTAGCTCTCCGCGTCCGGCGTGCCGGGGGCCACGATCGTCGGGTTCTCCTGCACCGGCCGGACGTTCAGCGGGTTGTCCAGCGGCGGCACGGACGCGCACCCGGCGGACACGACGGCCAACACCCCCAGGCGTGCGATGCGTAACATGCGACCCCCCGCCGCGAGAACTTCCGCGAACCGGGGGGCTATGACAGGTTCGTAACAACCTGTCAACCTCGGACAAGTGCCTTCCGCCGGATGGGGAAGCCGAATAGACTGGGGGAGAAGTGTCCCCCGGAGTTCCCCCATGCTCGCGTCGCGATTCGCGTTGGCCGGCCTGCTCGTCGCCGTCACCCTGACCGCCAGCCCCGCGCAACTCAAGATCGCGGTCGCGGCCCCCACGGCCAAGAAAAAAGAAGCCCCGCCGGACGACAAGAAGGCGCTCGAGAGCATGAGCCTCTCGGCCGACAAGCCGGACGACATCCTCAAGTACTTCAAGCAGCGGACGCTCAGCGACGCCGACCTGCAGAGCCTGAACGCCGTCATCGCCCGGCTCGGCGACGAGGACTTCGAGAAGCGGCTCGTCGCCAGCGCCGAGTTGGAGAAATTCGGCCCCGGCGCGATCGGGATTCTCCGGAACACGTCGCAGGCGAACCCGGACTTCGAGATCGCGTACCGGGCCGGGGAGGTGCTGAAGAAGATCGAGAAGACGCCGCACGCCGTCGTCGCGTCCGCCGCCGCCCGCGCTCTCGCGTCCTCGAAGCCGGCCGACGCCGCGGCCGTGCTGATCGGCTTCATCCCGATGAGCGACACGAAGCTCGTCGAGCAGGACATCCGACTCGCGCTGGAACAACTCGCCGTCCGCGACGGGAAGCTGAACCCGGCGCTCGTGGCCGCGCTCGCGGACAAGACGCCGCTCCGCCGCAGCGCCGCGGTCACGGCCCTGCTCAAGGGCACGGCCGAGGACAAGGCCCTGTCCGCGGACGCGGCGAAGGCCGTGAAGGCGATGCTGTCCACCGAATCCGACGTTGGAACGCGGTTCGACGGGACGTTCCTTCTGACGACGAAGCTGCGGGACGCGGACGCCGTGCCGCGGATGATCGACCTGCTGCCGGACGTGACCCGCGGCCGCCTCTGGCAGATCGAGGACTACCTCCTGCAACTCGCCGGGAAGGACGCGCCGAAGCCGAAGATGGGGCCGGCGAAGGCCGACCTGGAGAAGGCCCGCGACGAGTGGAAGAAGTGGTGGGACGCCGCGAAGGGAACCCGCGACCTCGCGAAGTTCGAGTACAAGCCGACGACGACCGGCAGCATCCTGCTCCTCAGCGCCGACCAACAGGGGTACGGCAACGGGATTGTCAGCGAGCTGGACGCCGACCTGCAATGGAAGTGGCGGTTCGGCGGCGTCTACTGCCCGGCCGACATCGCCGACCTGCCGAACGGCAACATCCTCGTCCTGGAGCAGAACTACCAGCGGATCATGGAGCGGGACACGCGGGGCAACCAGGTGTTCAACTTCCAGTCGAACAACTACGGCCAGCCGTTCGGGTTCTACCGGGGCGAGGACGGGACCACGCTCGTCACGTTCCAGCGGACGCTCGTGGAGTACGACAAGGAGTGGAAGGAGACGGGCAAGAAGTACACGTCCACGAACTACGACCTCGTCGGCGTCGGGCGGCACGGCAAGGGGCCGGTGTTCGTCCTCGGCCGCGACCAGAACCGGCAGGCCGGCCGCGTCATCAAGCTGGACGAGAACTGGAAGGAAGCCCCGAACCCGGTCACGACCACGTCCCTGGGGTACTACCAGGCGCGGATGGAGGTGCTGCCGGACGAGCGGGTGCTGGTCGTCGAGCAGAACCGCGTCGCGGAATACGACTTCAAGGCCGGGAAGAAGGAGCCGGCGTGGACGGTGAGCGGGAACAACCCGTCGTCCGCCGAGCGGCTGCCGAACGGGAACACGCTGATCGTCGAGCAGGGGAACCGGACGCTCCGCGAGGTGACGCCGAAGGGCGAGACCGTGTGGACGCACACGCCGGCCGACACCCGCATCCCGGTCCGGGCGATCCGGAAGTGAGTCACGGTGCGGCCCGCCGCGGAACCCAATCGGCCGTCACGCGGTAGATACGGACCCGCTGCCGCGGGTGAAACCGGCTGTTGATCGGCGTCCGCCCGCCGTACAGGTTCGGGATCGTCTGGGCGTGAAGAAAATCGTCCCAGACGATCTCCAACTCCTGGACCAGCACGTCCTCCTTCAACTCGACGTTCGCGTCGCCGTGGTGCGGCCGGTAGAAGCCGAACTCGTCCGGATAGACCGGTAACACCAGCCAGTCCCCCGCCCGCAACCGCGACGCGCCGGGTTCGACGAGCTGCATCCCCGCGCGGTCGGCGTAGTATTGGAATCCCCAGTGCCCGACGAAGTACGCCTGCCCCGCCCAGCCGCGGTCCCGCGCGAACGCGGCCGCCTGTTGTGGAATCGCGCGCTCCGGCTGCGCGTCCCAGCAGTCCACGGCCGTCGCCACGCCGCCGAGCGCTAGCCCCGCCGCCAGCGGCCAGGCGATGGCCCGTTCCTTCAGCCGTACCCAAATGCGCAGCGTGACGAGCGCCAGGACGAAGGTTACGCCGATCACCCGCCGCCCGGCCGGGAACGGCGTGAGCGTGAAGTACGCCGACAGTTCGAGCATAAGCCAGCCGAGGAGGAACCACGACGCCAGGCTTCGCCGAACGGCGAACCCCTTCCGCACGACGCCGACGACGGCGAACGCGATTCCGGTCGCGAGGGCTAGCCCGCCGAGGATGGGGAACAGCACCGCGGCGACCGTCAGCGGGTTGCCGCCGGGCTTCGAGTTCGGCGCGATCACGTTCCACCGGCCCGGCGCGAACAGCACCCAAAGTAAAAGGACGCCGACAACCGCCGCGAAGATCGCCGCCACCCGCGGGGAGTGCCGCCGGGCGAGGGCGAGCAGCCCGATCCAACTCGCCGTCAGCCCCAGGTGGGACAGCAGCGGCAAGACGAGCGCGACCTTCTCGGTCAGCCCCGCCCCGGCGGCCTTCCGCGTGGCGTGGAAGACGAAGTGCGACTGCCCGTACTTCCACCACATCGCTACTTCCCACGTCGCGAACAGGCCGACGCCGACCGCGACCGCGGCGGCCGCCGGCAACCAGGCCCGCCGCTGCCACCCGACCATGAGCAGCACGACCGGCAGCCCGAGGACGGAGTATTTCGTCTGTACGGCCAAGCCCAGGCACACCCCGGCGAGGACGAACGCCCGCCACCCGCGGCCGCAGGCGACCAGCGCGACGGCGGCCAGCTGGAGCGCGAGCGCCGGCACGTCGAGCATGAAGTTGAAGAACGGCAGCACCCCCGGCCCGACGACGAGCACGGCGAGCGCGGCCGGGTGGTCCCGGGACACGAACCGCCGGACGAGCGACCGGGCCGCGTAGGCCAGGACCGCGGCGAACGGGAACAGCCACAACTTGAGGAGGAACAGGTGTTCGCCGAACAGGGCGATGCCGGCGGCCAGCCAACACGGGACGACCGGTGGCAGCAGGATCGTCATCGCGGGTTCCGGCCTCTCCCACCAGAACAGGGCGAACCCGTAGGGGTCGAGCGGGTGCTGGCTGACGTGGCGGGCGAACAGGAGGTAGGCAGTGTCGTCGATGACGACCGGCTTGCCGGCGTTCGCGAGCGTGAGGACGAGGGCCAGGGCCAGCGGGTGCGACAGCCGCTCGCAGAACGTCGGGGCGGGCATGGGGGGAACCTTGACTTCCGAAGTCCGGTTTCGACTTCCGAAGTCGAAGCGGCAACAACCCCCGGTTCTCGCGAAAGCTTCCCGCGCGGGATCGACTTCCGAAGTCGAAGCCGGACTTCGGAAGTCGGGTCGCTCGCCTCCGTCGGGATGGTAAAATAGGACCGTCATCCACCAACGTCCCATTCGTAGGAGCCGACGTGCCCGGAAGCGGCGAGAACGCAGTCGATCACCGCGCGGCCGACCCGGCCCTGCGGGTCCACTTCCTGGGGCCGTTGCCCTACGACTCGTTCCTCGCGCTCCAGCGGCGGCTCGCCTATGAAATCGGCGGCGATCCGAGTCTCGCCTCGCTAATCGTTTGCGAACACCCGCCGGGGATCACCGTCGGCCGCGAGGGGAGTCGGCTGCACGTCCGCCCGACGCCGGACGAACTCGCGGCCCGCGAGTGGCGGCTGCGGTGGGTCGCCCGCGGCGGCGGCGTAATGCTCCACCTGCCGGGCCAGGTTTGCGCCTACCCGATCCTGCCGCTGCAAACTTTGAAAAAATCGCCCGCGGAGTACCTCGCCGAGCTGCACCAGTGCGTCGCCGACGTGGTTCGCAAGCACGGCCTGGAACCGCGGATCGAAGCGGCCCGCCCCGGCGTGTGGGTTGGCGACCGGCGGGTTGCGCACGTCGGCGTCGCCGTCCGCGGCGGCGTCACCGCGTTCGGCGCGGTCCTCAACGTCTGCCCGGACCTCGAACTGTTCGACGGCATCGCCTGCGACGGCGACCCGCGGCCGATGACCTCTCTCGAACGCGAGTGCCCGACCCGGGTTCGCCTGTCGAGCGTCCGGCTCGACCTCGCGGAGGCGGTCGCCGCCCGGTTCGGCTACCCTCGACAATCCGTCTTCCACACGCACAACATACTTCATGCGAACGCTCACCCTCGTTGACCGCCCGCCCGCCCGCCGCCTGCCGGAGTGGCTGAAGCGGCCGCTGCCGGTCGGGAACGAGAACTTCTACACCGAGTCGCTGCTCCGCGACCTGAAGCTCGAAACCGTCTGCGAGAACGCCCGCTGCCCGAACCGGCCGGAGTGCTACTCCCGCCGCACGGCCACGTTCATGATCTTGGGGAACGTCTGCACCCGGCCGTGCGGGTTCTGCTCCGTGCCCCGCGGCGAGACGCAGCCGCTGGAGGACGACGAGCCGGCCCGCGTCGCGGAGGCGGCCGAGCGGCTGGGGCTGCGGCACGTCGTCATCACGTCCGTGACGCGGGACGACCTGCCGGACGGCGGGGCGGAACACTTCTACCAGTGTGTCGTTGCCGTGCGGGAACGGACCGGGGCGGCGGTCGAGGTGCTGACCCCCGACTTCCTCGGTGACACGACGGCCATCGACCGCGTGCTGGATTCGCGGCCGGACGTATTCAACCACAACCTCGAAACCGTCCCCCGCCTATACAAGCGGGTCCGCGGGCGGGCCGAGTACCGCCGCAGCCTCGACCTGCTCGAACACGTGAAGAAGCAAGCCCCGGAGATCGTGACGAAGGCGGGCCTGATGCTCGGCCTCGGCGAGACGACGGAGGAACTGTTCGACGTGCTCGCCGACCTGCGGGCCGTCCGGTGCGACGTGCTGACGCTCGGCCAGTACCTCGCGCCGACGCTGAAGCACATCCCGGTCGCGCGGTTCGTGCCGCCGGCGGAGTTCGACGCGCTCGCGGCCCGCGCCCGGCTCCTGGGCTTCCAACAAGTGGTGGCCGGGCCGTTCGTGCGGTCGAGCTACCACGCCGACGAGATGGTGCCGCATTGACCGGGGTTCCGATCGTGCTGCCGGACGTGGGCACGACCGCCTGCCGCCTCGGCCTGTGGCTCGTGCGGCCGGGCGAAGCCGTGAGCGAGGGCGACCGCGTGGCCGAGGTGCTGATCCCCGGCGCGGTCATCGACGTGGCGGCCCCGGCGGACGGCGTGTTCCGCGACAAGTTCGCCCGGCCCGGCGACGCGCTCTCGGCCGGGCAAGCGCTCGGGATCATCGAACCGACGGAGCCGTGATGCCGGACGCGACGTTGCTTTCCCTCGACGGCATCGACGGCACGGGCAAGTCCACCCAGGTGCGGATGCTCGTCGATTGGCTGACGCACCAGCACATCCCGGTGACCGCGTGCGTGGACCCCGGCGGCACGGAACTGGGGGCGAAGCTCCGCGAGATTCTGCTCCACGGCCGAACGACGGCGATGGCCGCGCGGACCGAGGCGCTGCTGTTCATGGCGAGCCGCGCGGAGTTGGTAGCGAGCGTGATCCGCCCCGCCCTGGCCCGCGGCGACGTGGTCGTCTCGGACCGTTACGTGCTGGCGAACGTCGTGTACCAGGGGCACGCCGGCGGCCTCGACCCGGCCGAACTCTGGCGGATCGGCCAGTTCTCGACCGGCGGCCTCCTTCCCGATTTGACGCTCGTTCTCGACCTGCCGCCGGACGCAGCGCGGCAGCGGCGCGGCCGGCCGTCGGACCGGATGGAGAGCCGCGGCGCGGAGTACGACGAGAAGGTCCGCAACGGATTCCTGACGGAAGCACGGGCGAAGCCGGACGCGATCCACGTCATCGACGCATCGCCGGACGCGGACGCCGTTCACGCCGAGGTTCGCAAGCAAGTTGATCGGGTGCTGCTCGCGAAGGGCTACCTGCTGCCCGGAGGGTGACCGATGGCGTGGGACCGCATCCACGGGCACGACGCCGTTCGCGACCAGTTCCGCGCCGCGTACCAGCGCGGCCGCCTGGCCCATGCGTTCCTGTTCACCGGGCCGGCCGGCGTCGGCAAGAAACTGTTCGCCACCGAACTCGCGAAGGCCCTGCTGTGCGAGACGCCGCCCGCAGCGCTGACGGCGTGCGACCGGTGCAGTTCCTGCGCGCTCGTGACGGCCGGGACGCACCCGGACGTGAACGTGTCTCGAAAGTTGGACGACAGACTGGAATACACCGTCGAGGTCATCGCAGAAGTTTGCAAGTTCCTTCAAATGACTCCAACGCGCGGTTCGCGGAAGGTTTGCATCCTGGAAGACGGGGACGACGTCAATGAACAGTCCGCGAACAAGTTCCTGAAGAACCTGGAAGAGCCGGTTCTTGGAACGACTATCATCATTCTCTCCACGTCGGCCGAGTCGCAACTGTCCACCATCCGCTCGCGGTGTCAGGTCGTGCCGTTCGCGCCGCTGTCGTCGCAATCGCTCGCGAAGGTGCTGGCCGACTACGGCGTAACCGACAGGACGAAGGCCGAACGGTTGATCCGCCTCGCCGGCGGCAGCGCCGGGCAAGCCCTGGCGCTCAACGATGATGCCGTGTGGGAGCTGAGGGCCGCGTTCGTGGACGCCCTCGGTACGGCCCGCATCGCGTCCGGGCCGCTGGTCGAGAAGTGGTCGCAGTTCGTTGAGAACGCGGGCAAGGAGTCGGCCGCGCAGCGGACGCGGGCGTCCGTCGTCCTGCGGCTGTTGACCGACCTACTTGCGACGGCGCTACACCTCGCGACCGGCTGCGCGGTCGCCGATGTCGATTCGCCGGAGGCGGAGAAGCTACGGCGGTACGCCGACCGGGTCGGCGTGGACGGGTTGGCGGACGTGCTGGAGAAGTGCGTGGAGGCCGATTACTACGTGGACCGCCGCGTGCAGTTGGCACTGGTGACGGAGTTAGTCGTGGAGAGGGTGTGCCGGGCGGCCGCGTGAAAGTGCCCACGGATGTTCATCCGTGGGCTTTCGCCCACGTCAATCGTCCTGGATCAGTTCGCCGCCGTTGATCGTGATGTACGCCTTGAGCTTCGCCGCCGGCATCTTCGCGTCCATGACGCGGACGCTGCCGTCGCACAGCGCGACGCCGAACCGGTCCTTCGCGAAGTGCCCGCCGAGCTTCGGGAGCGGGCCGTCCGGGTCGAACGGCAAGTCGTCCGGTTTCGTCCAGACGCACGACTCGGCCGCCTCGACGCAAAGGATGGTACTCACCGTGCCGTCCACGATGCCGACGATACTCGGCCCCTTCGACTCGCCCTCCGCCATGAGCGCCCGCTGGGCCGCCCCCTTCCGGTTGATGAACGCCCGGTAGAAGGTGTGACCCGCCTCCTTCGTCTTTACTCCGGGCAAGGCGAATGTCTTCGGCATTTTTTCGATCAACATCTTGTTGTGCTCGCTGTCCCACGGCTCGTCGAGCTTAAATTTACGATAGAGATCCCCCTGTTCGATGTACTGTAGGAGGTGGACCCGCCAGCTCAGGAGCGGCTTGCCGGCCTTGTCATGGACGTTCGACGGCATGAACCCGTTCGCGTCGTGAAACACATGGAACGCTAGCCCGATCTGCTTCAAGTTGTTTTGGCTCGTCAGGACGGCCGCGGCCTCCGTCGTCGCGGCGGGCAGGGCCGCCAGCAGTTTCTGCGTTTCCGGGCCGAGGTCGAGCGCCCCGGCCAGCGTGACCGTGTTCCCCTTGCGCGTCACGGCCGCCTTCTCGATCATGCCGGCGAACGCGGCCGCGAACTTCCCGAACACGGACCCGTCCCCTTCCCGCTTGAACGCCCGCTTCGCGTCGTCCTTCAACTCGAACACGGCCAGTTCCTTCAGCCCTTTCGCCGCCTCCTCGCCGTCGGCGGACCACTTCATCCCGGCGAATTCGACGCCGAACCGGAACTCGGCGGCGTTCTTGTTTATCGTCGCGTAGCCGACAGCCTTGTCGGCCTTCAACAGCGGCAGGATGGGCGGCGGCGGGGCGTCCAGCTCCGCGAGTTGGCGGAGTTGGGACATGTTCAGTGCCACGGCCACCGGGTGCTTTGCGGCCAGGGCGATCCCCTCGGCCAGCGGCGTGACGTCGTCCTTCGGCTTGAGCCGATCCAACGGGCTGGGCGGCAACTGCGTCGCCCTCTCCACGTCCGCGACGCCGATGACCAACGTGCGGTCACCCGCGAATGCCAGGGACATACGGGCTTTGTTGTAATAGAGGGACGCATCTGCCTTCCCACTCGGTGGCGGTACTTTTTCGCCGGTCTGCCGGTTCGTCACAATCGACTTGATTTCATCGGCCGTATAGAACGTCCCCGCCTTGATAACGGCTGCCTTGTCGATCGGTCGCTTCGTCGTCAGCACGAAGATCGGCTCGGGTTCCGGGACGCGGCCGTTGCCGAGGAACTTCGTCGGGAACGGCATCACGAGTATCGCCCGCGTCAGGTCTTGCAGCTTCAGCCCCGTCGCGGCGGTGAACTCGTCCGCCGCCCGCGACTTCACCAACCCGTCAAGCAACCCCTTGAACGCCGGGTTCTCGCCGAGGGCCGCGACGTTCGCGGAGGCGAACACCATCGCGTCCGGCGGGACGAGGGCCAGCTCCTTCGGCAGCGCCGGGTCGGCCGCGCTGGCGGGGAACGTGACGAGCAACGCCAACAGCAAGCCGAGTGCGGTCCGCGACATGATTCGCTCCGAGGGTGGTGGCCCGGTGTCCGCCGGTCAGTGTAATGTCTCGGCCAGCACGTCACCAGCCGCCGGGGGAGAATCATGCCGACCGTCGCCGAAGTTTGCGGCCACCTGGAGCGGTTCGCCCCGCCGCGGACGGCCGCGGAGTGGGACAACGTTGGCCTCCTCCTCGGCGACGCCGATGGCCCGGCAGATCGCGTGATGACGTGCCTGACCGTCACGCCGGACGTGGTCGGGGAGGCGGTCCCGGACGGCGTGCAACTGATCGTGTCGCACCACCCGGTCCTGTTCCGCGCGGCGAAGAAGCTGTCGAGCCATACGCCGGACGGCCGGCTGCTGCTACCGCTGATGCGGGCCGGCATCGCGGTCTACTCGCCGCACACGGCGTTCGACAACTGCGCCGGCGGCATCAACGACGGCCTCTGCCGGCGGCTCGGGCTGACGAACGTGACCGCCCTGCGGCCGACGACCGAGAAGAAGTTCAAACTCGTGGTGTTCGTGCCGGACGCGGACCTGGCGAAAGTGTCCGACGCCGTGTTCGCGGCGGGGGCCGGGCGCATCGGTCAGTACGAGCAGTGCAGCTACCGGCTGAACGGGACCGGCACGTTCTTCGGCACGGACGCGACGAACCCGACCGTCGGGCAGAAGGGGCGGCGCGAGGAGGTGGCCGAGTGGCGGCTCGAAGTCGTCGTGTCGGAGGCGAACCTCGGCGCGGTCTTGTCCGCGATGCGGGCGGCACACAGCTACGAGGAACCGGCGTTCGACGTGTACCCGCTGCACGCGGCGAAGGCCGCGTCGCCGCACGGCGAGGGGCGGGTCGGCGACATCGCGCCGACGACCTTGGGGGAACTGGCGAGGGTCGTGAAGGAAAGTCTGAACGCGGCCGTCGTGCAGGTCTGCGGGGACCACGGGAAGGCGGTGAAGCGCGTCGCGGTGGCGTGCGGTGCGGCGGGCGAGTTTCTCTCAGACGCGATCCGCGCGAAAGCCGATGTCTTCTTGACCGGCGAGGTCCGGTTCCACGACGCGCTCGCGGCGGAAGCGGCGGGCGTCGGCCTCCTCCTCCCCGGCCACTACGCGACCGAGCGGCCCGCCGTCGAAGACCTGGCGGGGCAGCTCGCCGCGGCCTTCCCGGCCGCGGCCGTGTGGCCCAGCCGCCGCGAGCGGGATCCGCTCGGAATCGTGGCCTGATCGCCCTTTACACGCCCCCCCGCACACGGTATCACGCACCCCACGGCCAGGGAGGGCCGCTCGCAATGTCTCGCATCAAACTCGCGGTCGCGTTGTTTCTTTTCATTGGAACAGTCGCGTGGATGGTCACGCGGACGGGCAAGACGGCCGGGGCCGCGGAAGCGGAGCCGGCGGTCCAAGTCTACGGCGAGAACACGGAAGACGTGGCCCAGCACCGGTGGCAGCACAACGCCCCGCGGCACTGGCGGACGTTGATGGTGAAGCGCTAGGAGTATACCTCCACGTTCACGCAGGTCGGCAGCCGCTCGCCTTTCACGCCCGCGAGCAGGTTCTTCGCGCACATCGTCGCCATTGCGTTCCGCGTGTCCACCGTCGCGCTCGCGACGTGCGGCGCGATCACGCAGTTCGGCAACGCATACAACTCGTGGTCCGACGGCAGCGGTTCCGGGTCGGTCACGTCCAGCCCGGCGGCGAAGATCGTGCCCGCCCGCAGCGCCCTCGCGAGCGCCGCCTGATCGACGTGCGGCCCGCGGGCCGTGTTCACGAACACGGCCGAACGCTTCATCTTCGCGAACTCCTTGTCGCCGAACATGCCCTTCGTCGTCGGATTCAGGTCCGCGTGGACGGACACGAAGTCCGACTCCGCCAGCAGCGTGTCGAGATCGACGTGCCGGGCCTTCAACTCCCGCTCCGACTCCGGTTTCGCGTTTCTCGCCGTGTACAGCACGTTCATGCCCCAGCCGTGGTGCAGCCGCTTCGCCGTCGCGTACCCGATGCGGCCCATGCCGACGACGCCGAGCGTCCGGCCGACGAGGTCGCACCCCAGCCAGCCGAGCGGTTCCCACGTCAGCCACCGGCCGGCCTTCGCGTCGGCGGCGCTCTCGCCGAGCCGGCGGGCGGCCGCGAGGAGCAGCGTCACCGCGATGTCGGCCGTCGCCTCCGTCAGCACGCCGGGCGTGTTCCCCACGGGAATCCTGCGGGCCGTCGCGGCGGCGAGGTCGATGTTGTTCACGCCGACGGCGAAATTCGACACGACCTTCAGCCGCGGGGCCGCTTCGAGCAACGGCGCGTCGATCTTGTCCGTGAGCAGCGACACGAGGCCGTCGCAGTCCTTCACCTTCTGCCGCAGCACGTCCGGCGGCGGCGGTAGGCGGTCCGGCCACACGTCGGCGTCGCACGCGGCGGTGATGAGGCTCAACCCGGCCTCCGGGATGCGGCGGGCGACGAACACGCGCGGTCGGGCCATGTCCAACTCCTGATGCGAGGGGCGTCATTCTAGGTAGGGACGGAAACTCGCGCAGACAGGCGGGCGAGGGCTGGGTATTTTCCCCGCCGATCCTCGGAACCCCCAGCCGCACGGAGGCGGACCCATGACCCTGACCCGGTGGAAACTGCTCGCGGGCGTCCTCGGCATCTCGATCGTCGGCGTCGTCGCGATGGCCAACCCGCAGTGCCCGAACACGAAGAAGGACCAGGCCCGCGAGGCCGCGCCGCCCGTTCGCACGGCCGCCGCGGAGCCGAAGCCGGCGACGGTCGTGTCGCTGCCGGTGTTTGAAACACACGCGACGCCACTGCCCACCGTCTCACTGCCTGCCGTTGCGCCAGCGAACGTGGTGGCGGCCACCCCCATCCTCCCGCCAACGGTGGGAGCGATCGAACTGCCGCAAATCGCAAGCTCACCACCGGCCCCGAAACTGCCCGCGATCACGGCGTCGCCCGCCCCACTGCCCAGCATCGACTTGTCCCCGGCGGTGGTCGCCGCGCCGAAACTCGAGTTGCCCGCGACCACGTCGCCAGCAGTGCTCGACCGCGTCGTCGAGTTGCCGCTACCCGGCGTGAAGGTCGAGAAGCCGACCGCGCCGGTCGTCGAGTTGAAGCTCGACCTGCCGGCCGTGAAGCCGGCCGAGGTCGCGGAACCGCCGCTGCCCCGCGTGGTCCCGACGGCCGACCCGCTCGTCGCGAAGGCGACCGAGGCCCCGAAGAAGGCCGAACCGGCGAAAGTCGAGGAGCCGGCCGTCCGCGTGCTCATCCACCTCGGGACCGGGCAGCCGAAGTTCGACGTGATGGCCGGCGACGACGTGCTGCTGAAGGCCGTGTGCGACAACGTGGACATCCGGTCGCCGTCCGCGAACGGGGCCGGCGTGACGCCGCTGAAGGCCGGCGGCAAGGTGCGGTTCTCCGCCCCCGGCTGCGAGGGCACGTGCGACAACCTGACCGTGCTGCCGAGCACCGGGGAGGTGGAGCTGGCCGGGAACGTGAAGGTCCACTGCCGGATGGGGAAGGGCGAGACGGAAATTAACGCCGCCACCATGAAGTTCAAACTCGGGTCGGCCCCGGCGTACTCGGTTTCCGAACCGACCGGCGGGGCCGTGAAGGCCGCGTCCGCCCGCGTGCCGTGACGGTAAGACGGCCGTACTAGAGTCGCCGCCGGCCGATCCTCACGGGTCGGCCGGCGGCGTTTTCACCGCGCGGGAAAAATTCGTGTGCTAGGCTCCCGTGTGCGGGTTACGTAACGATTCGCGCGCACCGCGGCCCCAGCCAAACTGCCATGTTCGCCACGTCCATCCTTGGATTCGATTGGTCCCCGTACCGGCAATACCTGCCCTACGTCGTCGGGTGCGGCGTCGCCACGGCCGTGTTCGCGCTTTACATGGGGCGGCGGATGCTGGCCGGGAGGGCCGACCAGGACCACTACCCGGACCGGCCGCTCGGCGTCTCCACCGTGGAAGACGAGAAGGCGTTCGGCGACCGCCGCACGGCCGTCCGGCGGGAGGGGCAGCCGGTCGAGGTTCACATCTCCTCGCCCGCGTTCCACGGCGAAACCCGCAGCGGGTGGGTGATGGACCGCTCGACCGGCGGGCTGCGGATCACGACGTCCGCCGCCGTCGCGCCGGGGACGGCGATGCAAATCCTGGCGGACAACGCCCCGGACACGACGCCGTGGGTGACGGTCATCGTCCGGAGTTGCAAGCCGAACGGGAAGAATTACGAACTCGGGTGCGAATTCGAGACGACGCCGCCGTGGAACGTGCTGCTGCTCTTCGGGTGATTCGCGGTGGGCCTCGAAGACTCGGCCCACCCTACAAGCTCACTTCTTCTCGTTGTCCTGCACGCCGAGGGTGACGCCGATCTGTCCGAACGGGGCGATCACGTTCCGCGGCCAGTTCTTCGCGTAGGCGTTCGCCAGGCCCTTGTCGTTCGTGCGGATGCCGTTGTGCCGGGCGAGGTGGTAGCGGCCCCAGGCGTGGCCGAGCTTCAGCTTCTTCACGTCGATCTCGGCCGGCAGTTCCGCGTCCTCGTCCTTCGGCTGCTGGCCGCGGTCGGCGGCGAGCTTGTGCCGGAGAATCTCGGCCTTCACGAACGGCTTCATGTGTTCGTCGAAGATCGGCTTCACAAACTCCTCGGCCTTGTCCGCCGCGCCGGCGCGGGCGCTCATCTGCGCCAGCCGCAACAGGATACCGGGCGAGAGCACGACGTTCGGGTCGCGCTTGCGGACCTCGTCCTTCACGGCGGCCTCGGCCGAGTCGAGGAACTCGCCGGGCTTGTCGGACCACTCCGCGGCCAGGGCCAATGCCCGAATCTTCGCCTCCGTCTTCCCGGCCCGGTTCGCGATGCTGCGGGCCTCGCTCGGGTTGTTCTTTAACACGTTGACGGCCGTGTACGCCCACCGGGTCGCGTCGGGTATGTCCGCCGCGCTCGGCGCGGGCACGAGCGTGGGGACGCCCTTGGTGTCGAGCAGAATCCAGAGCGCCTGCACGGACGCGATGGGCGGGTCAGCCTTCGGCGGTTGGGCGGCAGTGAAGGCCGCCCTCATCTTGTTCGCGACCTCGTCCGCCCGGTCCTTTTGGCCCGCGCGGAAGCATTCGAGGGCGATCTGGCCCTCGGCCTCCCACTGCTCGTCGGCGTCGAACAGGGCCGGGAGGGTGGACCGCACGACTTCGAGCTGGTTGACCTTCAGCAGTTCCCGCGTCAGCCGCCGGAGGACGGCGGCCCGGACATGGAAGTCGGCCCGCGTCTCCTTCAGGCCGTTCAGCACGCGGCGGAGTTGGCCCTGCACGCCCTCGAGTTCCGCCGGGTTCGGCTTCACCTTCGCCCCGGCCGCGGCCGTCTGTTGCGGCGGCAGCCAGCTCAGCTTCCGCTTGTCCGTCACGTCCTGCCCCTCGCCGCCGAGGTGGAGCAGCGCGAGCGCGAGTTCGCCGTACAGGTGCTCGCGGTCCGGCGTCCGCGGGGCCGACCCGAGGTTCGCGAGCGCCCCCGAGAAATACTCGACGGCCTTGCTCCGCTGCTCCGGGTCGTTCTTCCGGGCCTCGTACTCGCCCAGCGCGATCCGCAGCGCGGCCTGGTACAGCGGCAGCGCCTTCATGTCGTCGGATTCGAGGACCTTGTCGTACTCGGCGACGACCTGCTCCTCGTGCCGGTCCGTCCGGGATTTCATCCAGTAGAACCCCGCGCCGACCAGCAACAGGAACGGGATGCCGATGATCGCGGCCCACTTCACGTAGATCGAGGTCGGCAGCGGTTCGTAGTCGATCTTGACCGCCCCGGTCTCGAGGAGCGTGCTGCCGGACACCATCGAGTTGTCGCGGGCGCTCATCACGTCGTCGAGCTTGTCCCGCTTCACCCCTTCCGGCTCGTTCCGCTCCCGCCACCCGCCCTTCTTGCCCTTCTCCTGGACGGGAACCTTCTGCCGGTGCTTGCAGTCCGGGCAGAGGACGTTCTTGCCCTGCATCGCCCACGCGACCGGCCACTTGTGCTCGCAGATGCTGCACGTCATCGCAATCGTCTTCTGCTCTTCCGGGACTTCGTCCGGGTCGTCGTTCAGCGCGGCGGCGGCCAGTTCCTCGGCGTCCACCGGCGGGCGGGCGGGGGCCGGCTTCGGCGGCGCGGCCGGCTTCGGCGGGTGCGTGCCGTTCGCGGACGGGGCGACGGTGAACACCTTCCGGCAGTCCTGGTTGGCGCACGTCACCTTCTTGCCGACGAGGTCGTCCTTCAGCCGGTAGCCCTTCTCGCAGAACGGGCACTTGGCGTCGATCGGCATGTCGAGTTACCTGCCAGATGGGAGGGCGGAACGCGAGTACCACCATTATCGCCCCGCCGTCCGGGGCTGACAATCAGGCTTTTTGCTTCAGCATCGCCAGCCGCGCGCCGCCGGCCGTGCCGATGAACCCGGCGTCCGACCCGAGCTTCGCGAACGCGACCTTCACCTTCTTGACCGGGTGCGGCAGCCCGAACCGGACGACGTACTCGTGAATCTTCGCCCGGAACGACTCGGCCACGGCCATGCCGCCGCCGAACACGATCATCTCCGGGTCCACCGCCGCGATGGCCGCGCAGGCCCCGAGCGCCAGGTAGTACGCCGTGTCGTCCACGACCTTCTTCGCCAACTCGTCGCCCTGGTCGGCGAGGTCGAAGATGACCTTCGCCGTCAACTCGTCGTCGTTGCAGGTGTAGTACGCCTTCAGCTTCGACGGCCCGCGGTACGCGGCCAGTTCGTCCCGCGTCCGGGCGACCACGGACGTGGCGCTACCGTACGCTTCGAGGCAGCCCCGCGCCCCGCACCCGCACCGGCGGCCGTGGGCCGGGGACTCGATCCGCATGTGGCCGAGTTCCCCGCCGTGGCTGTGCTCGCCTTCGAGGATGTAGTCACCGAGGATGATGCCGCCGCCGACGCCGGTTCCCAGGGTGAACAGCACCATGCTGGCGGCGTCGGCCCCCGCCCCAACCCAGAACTCGCCGTAGGCCGCGGCGTTGGCGTCGTTCTGGTAAATCGTCGGCAGCTTGAACACGTTCTGAATCCGGTCCCGCACCGGCACGTTCTTCCACGGCTTCAGGTTCGGCGGGTCGAGGATGAGGCCGGCCTTGATGTCCATGAGGCCGGGGGTCGCGACGCCGATGGCGGTGATGTCGGCCATCGTCAGCTTCGCCGCCGCGACCGCGCGGCGGATCGTCTCGCACATCGTCTCCAGGCCCGCCTCCTGGCCGCGCTCCGGTTCGGTCCGCATGACCTCCGGCTTGCTGAGCGGCTGGCCGTCGTCGCCGACGACGGCCGCCTTCATGGTCGTGCCGCCGACATCGAGGCCGACGAACAGGGGAGCTTTCGACATGACCGTGCCCGATGGGTGCGAAGGTTGGACCTGTGATCGAAGTTGTAACGGGTCCGCGGGGCGGAGGAAGGGGGCACGGCCCGATTTTGCCCGGAAGCTGCCAGAACGGCAGCACATCGCCAGCATCGCCAACTTCAGACACACACGTCTTGGCGATGTGCCCTTGACGGAGCGGGTAGAATTAAAGATTGGTCCCGACGGTGCAACCGAGCTTGAACCGCCGCTCGCGGGCGGTCATCGTGGGTCGCGTGGACGCTGAGACCAGTCGGTTATAGCCGCTGGCTTGCCGGCGGGGTTTCGCGACGCCCCAACCCCGCCGGCAAGCCGGCGGCTATATGAAGACGACCCGACTCGCGAGAACCGCCCGTGGACTTCACCCAGGACGACCTCTTCGACGCCATCGACCGGGCCGTCCGCGAGGCGCTCGACCAGGCCCGCGTCACCGAACTGCCGGTCGATGCCGTCGCGCTCGCGCAGGACCAGTTCGGCCTCCGCGTCGAGTACGTCGAAGAGGAAGACGAACCTCGCGAGTACGGCGCGCCCCCAAAGAGACGATTCGGCCGCGACACCATCGTGCTGAAATCCGAACAGTCCGAAGAAGCGCATCAGGTTCTCGCGGCCCGCGGCGTGGCGATGCGGCTGCTGCCCCGCGTGTTCGACATCCTCGGGTTCGTCCCCGGCGCGGAGAACAGGGCGGCCGAGAAGCAACTCATCGGCCTGATCGTGCCGCGGCTGTTGCTGCCGACCCGGTGGTTCGCCCGCGAGGCCCGGCAGGCCGGGTTCGACCTGTTCGCGCTGAAGGAGAAGTTCCCGACCCACGGCCACGACCTGATGGCCTGGCGCTTTCTCGACATCGACGACGAGGCGAGCGTCGTCACCGTGGTCGATGACGGAAATGTTGTCGCCCGGCGGGGCAACCGGTTCGCGGTGACGAAGAAGTTGACCGACGCCGAGCAGGCGTGCCTGGAGGCCGTTATCGGCACCGACGAGCCGGCCCGCGTCCGACGGGACGACTGGACGGCGTGGGGCTGGCCCACGAAAGGCATCCCGTTCCGAAGGATCATTTTGCGTGCGGTCCCGGATGGGATATAATCAAAGCCACTGAACCCGGCGGCCCGGCACCGATGCCCGGCCGCCGGGGTTTTTCCGTGACGCGACTAACGGCCGGGGGTCGGACGCCCCCGGCCTTCGTGCCGAAATGACGGCCGGAGTGCAGCCATGACCGACGACCGCATCCCGATGACCCGCGAAGGGTACGACAAGCTCCGCGCCGAGTTGGACCGGCTCCGCGGCCCGATGATGATCGAGATCACGCAACGGGTGGCCACG
This sequence comes from Limnoglobus sp., assembly GCF_059499385.1. Classification (NCBI taxonomy): domain Bacteria; kingdom Pseudomonadati; phylum Planctomycetota; class Planctomycetia; order Gemmatales; family Gemmataceae; genus Limnoglobus; species Limnoglobus sp. Next base: position 192,847 of record NZ_JCABYM010000081.1, read on the forward strand.
GCCCGCGAGATGGGCGACCTGTCCGAGAACGCGGAGTACCACGCCGCCCGCGAGGACCAGGGGCAGCTCCAGGCCCGGATCAACGAGCTGGCCGACCGGCTCGCCCGCGCCACCATCGTGGACCCGTCCTCGCTCCCGAAGGACACGGTCGTGTTCGGCAGCAAGGTGAAGGTGAAGGACCTGGAGTTCAACGAGGACGAGACCTACGAACTCGTCGGCCCCGGCCAGGAGAACCCGGACACCGGCCGCATCCTCACGACCAGCCCGATCGGCCAGGGGCTGCTCGGCAAGAAGAAGGGCGAGGTCGCCGAGATCGAGGTCCCCAGCGGCACGGTCCGGTTCAAGGTGATGGAGATTTCGGCCGCGAGGATCGACTGAAACGGTTCGAGCACGTCCCGACCCGCCCGCGGGGAAACCCGCGGGCGGGGCTATTTTTCTTGGCACATTCGCTCCAACAATTCCGATCAATTTGTTAGCCAGATCGTGAAAATCCGTGCCGCGGGCGAGATTGTTGTGGATAAATAACGTGGATCGGGTATTGACGACTGGGTAAAGAGAGCGAACGCTGGAGTATCGACCCACGCGTCCGCCCACGGGGTTGGGCATGAGCGAACAACACTTACAAAGCGTTCACCTGACGGACAACCCGCGGCGGGACCTGTTCCGGCAGGCCCGCCTCCAGCTCGAAGGGGCGTGCGGGCTGCCGACGCTGCTCGGCGCGCCGCCGACGCCGTCGGCCGAGGTCGCGCTGGACGCCGTGACGCGGACCATCGCGCCGATGACGCCGGGCGGCCCGTGCCACTTCCACATCAAGGACGGCGACCAGCTCCACCCGCTGACCGTCGGCGTGAACACCGTCGGCCGGCTGCCGGACAACAACGTCATCATCAAGGACGAGCACGTGAGCCGGCGACACTGCGCGGTCGTGATTCACACGAACGGCCAGGCCGAGGTCCACGACATCGCGTCGAAGAACGGCACGCTGTTGAACGGGAAGAAGATTTCCGGCCCCACCCGGCTGCGACCCGGCGACCAGATCACGCTCTGCACGAAGAAGCTGCTGTTCGTGATGGAGCCGCTCGACGGCCCGGCGAAGGCGAGTTGATCACTTCTTCAGGATGTAGAGTTTCATTCCCGCTTTGAAGTTGCTCATGTTCGGCCCGAGGGCGGTCGCGTTCGTGTCGTAGATCACCGTCCAAAGCGATTCCTGGCCGAACAATTCCTTCGCGATTTGCTTGAGCGTCTCGCCCTGCTTCACCGTCCGCTCGACGACGATCCTGTTCCAGGCGTCGAAGTCCCAGATCATGAGCCGGCCGTGGTCGTTCTTGAAGACCTCCCTCGACCCCTCATAAATCCACTTTCCGGACGAAGCTTCGAGAACATGGCTCTTTTCCGCGACGATCTCGCCGACGTAATTCTCGTGGGTCGGATCACTGCTGTTAAACCCCCACGGGTTGTACGTGTTGCCCTGGACAATTTTCACCACCGACGAGCTGGCCGAAACCACGACTTGCACGTGACCGACGGGATCGTAGAGGAGAATGAGGTCCCCCTTCGTCGCCTGGCGAAGGCTGGTCGCGTCCGACTTGGCCGTACCGGCGACCATGACCGCCGTGCCGTAGTTGGACAGGTCGCGCGCCCCGGTCGAGGTCAGGACCTTGTTCACGAACTCGGTCACGTTCTTGTGGGTGAGCGGGGAAAGGCCCGCGGGGTAGGCCCCGTTCGCGAACATCACCGGCAGCCCGTTGGCGGACGCGTACTCGGTGACGAGGCGGATCGAGAGGTCCTCACAAGTGCAGCGGGCGACGCCGCTCTTCCGCACCCCCTCGGCGGCCGCGTAGTCGCGGTACTCGCCGATTTCCTTCGCCGACCAGAGCTTCTTGATTTCCCACGCGGGCATGGCCGCACTCCCCTACGTCAAGTGACGAGAGGGGTACGGCGACGGCGGCGGTGCGGATTCGTGCGGGCGTCATTTCTTCCGGTTCGCCATCACCCGCGCGACCTCGGCGCAGTCCTTGTCCCCGCGGCCGCTGAAGCACAGCACGACCACGTCGTCCTTCGGCCGCTTCGCCGCGATTCGCATCGTCTCGACGACGGCGTGTGCGGTTTCCAATGCGGGAAGGATTCCCTCCAGCCGGCTGCACAGGTGGAACGCGTCGAGCGCCTCGTCGTCGGAGACGCTGCAGTACCGCACCCGCTTCGCGTCCTTCCAGTACGAGTGCTCCGGCCCGACGCCGGGGTAGTCCAACCCGGCCGAGACGCTGTGAACGTCCGCCGTCTGGCCGTCGTCGTCTTGCAGCACGTAGGTGAACGTGCCGTGCAGCACGCCGGGCTGCCCGTAGCTGAGCGTGGCGGCGTGCGTGCCGAGGCCCTTCGCGTGGCCGCCGGCCTCGACGCCGACGATCTCGACCGACTCCTCGTCCACGAACGGGTGGAACGCCCCGGCCGCGTTCGACCCGCCGCCGACGCACGCCACCACCACGTCCGGCAGCCGGCCGATCTGCTCCAGCGACTGCTCGCGAATCTCCTGCCCGATCATGCTTTGGAAGTCGCGGACGATCATCGGGAACGGGTGCGGCCCGATCACGCTGCCGATGATGTAGTGCGTCCCCTCGACGGTACTCATCCACTCCCGCATCGCCTCGTTCACCGCGTCGCGGAGCGTCCGGCTGCCGGTCGTGACGGGGAATACTTCCGTACCCATCGCCTTCATGCGGAAGACGTTCAACTCCTGGCGGCGGATGTCCTCCTCGCCCATGTACACCCGGCACGGCAGGCCGAACAGCGCCGCGGCCGTGGCGCTCGCGACGCCGTGCATCCCGGCCCCGGTCTCGGCGATGATCCGCGTCTTGCCCATCCGCTTCGTCAGCAGCGCCTGGCCGATGGCGTTGTTGATCTTGTGCGCGCCGGTGTGGTTCATGTCCTCGCGCTTGAGGAAGATGCGCGCCCCGCCCGCCTCCTTCGTCAGCCGCTCGGCGAAGTAGAGGCGGCTCGGCCGGCCGACGTAGTCCGCGAGGATGCGGCGGAACTCGGTCTGGAACGCCGGGTCGTGCCGGGCCGACTCGTAAGCGTCGGCGAGCTGTTCCAGGGCGAACATGAGCGTTTCCGGCACGAACCGGCCGCCGAACTTCCCGAACCGCCCACGCGCGTCCGGCACGGCCGAGACGGGGGTTTCCAAAGCTGGCATGAGAGGTCTCCGAGTTTTGAGCCTAGAATTCTATGCTAGTCATGACGCGAGATTGACCTACCTCATTCTGCCAGGCATCTACCATGCCCGAACTGCCGGAGGTCGAAACCGTCGTCCGCGACCTGCGGCCGCTGCTCGTCGGCAAGGCGATCCGCGGCGTCGCGGTCGGCGCGCGGAAGCTCCGGCAGGCGTGGCTACCGGCCTGGGACGCGAAAGTTCAAAACCAGAAGGTCACCGCCATCCGCCGCCGCGGGAAGTGGATTCTCATTGACCTGAAGTCCGGCGCGACCCTGCTCGTCCACCTCGGCATGACGGGCCAGCTCCGCGTCCACCCGATGAAGGAGGAAGTCGAGGACCACACGCACGTCCGCTTCCCGCTCGGCGACGGCAAACAGGAACTGCGATTCCGCGACATCCGCCGGTTCGGGTCGGTCGCCCTGTTCGAGTCGCAGCCGGAACTCGACGCCTTCCTGGACGCCCGCCTCGGCCCAGAGCCGTTCGGCCTCGACCCGGCCCTGTTCCGCGAATTAATCACGGCCACCACGCGGACGCTGAAGGCCGTGCTACTCGACCAGACGGTCATCGCCGGGGTCGGCAACATCTACGCGGACGAGGCGTGTTTCCTCACCGGCGTCCACCCCGGCCGCCGGGCGAACACGCTCACGGCCGAGCAGGTCGAGAAGCTCCGCGTCGCCGTCGAGCGGGTGCTGACGAGCGCCATCGCCGGCCGCGGCTCGACGATCCGCAACTACGTCGGCGGGTCGGGGTTGAAGGGGACGTACCAGGCGCGGTTCAATGTGTACGGCCGGACCGGGGAGCCGTGCCCGACGTGCGCCGCCGCCGTCCGCGTCGTGACCATCGCCGGGCGGTCGTCGCACTTCTGCGCGGCGTGCCAGCCGGAAGCGAAGAAGAAATCGAAGCCCCGATAGCGGAACCCTTTTGTCATGTCGTACCGCGGGTTCAAGCGGCTGCTCGGCGAAACCGGCCTCGAACGGAAGTGCCGCTACCTGCTCGGCGCGGGCGTCATCCTGCTTATGTCGATTAGCTTCGTCGTGTACGCCCGGCAGACGGAGGAGCTGGCCTACGACCAGTTGCAGAACACCGGGCAAACGCTCGTCCCGGCCGCCGTCGCCCGCGTCCACGCGAAGGCCGACCAGCGGCAGGCCCAGGAGCAGTACCAGAAGTGGGCGGAGGAGGACGTGCCGGCCCCGTTCAAGAGCTACAAGTACAACCTCTACTCGGCGCTGCCGAACGGGAACGCCGACTACCAGCCGCGGGCCGACGAGCTGCCCGTGCTGCAAGCCTTCCAGCAAGACCCGACCCGGACGAACTACGCGGTCACGGTCCCGGCCGTGCGGGAGTACGTCTACTACGCCCCGGTCCGGGCCAGCCGGTCGTGCGTGCCGTGCCACCAGAGCGAGAAGGACGTGCCGAACCCGGTGAAGGACCTGAAGGACGGCGACCTCATGGGCATGGTGTCCGTCCGGATGTCCACGGAACTGATCGAGACGGGGTTCCACCAGAACCGGGCGCTCTTGATCGCGTTCGCGTTCGGCACGACCGTCCTCATCCTCGCCGGCAGCTACCTCATCATTCGGTACGTGATCGTGAAGCCGGTGAAGCACCTGAAGGACGTGAGCGAGGCCATCGCGGCCGGCGAGCTGAACGTGCGGAGCGAAATCCAAACCGGGGACGAGTTCGAGGACCTGTCGGTCGCGTTCAACCGGATGCTGCGAAACCTGACGAGCATGCAGGACCGCAACCGCGGCCTCATTACCGACCTGGACCGGAAGGTGGACGAGCTGGCCCGCGTGAACATGGCGCTGTACGAGTCGAACCGGCTCAAGGGCGACTTCCTCTCGACGATGAGCCATGAGCTGCGGACGCCGCTGAACAGCATCATCGGGTTCAGCGAGGTGCTGCTGAACGCGGAGAACCTGAGCGAGAAGCAACACCGGTACGCCGGGAACATCATGACGAGCGGCCAGCAGTTGCTCGCGCTCATCAACGACGTGCTCGACCTGGCGAAGGCCGAGTCCGGCAAGATGCGGTTCCACCCGGAGCCGGTGAACGTCGCGGAGCTGTGCGAGCAAACCCTGGCGCTGCACCGGCAGGCGGCGGAGAAGAAGAACGTCGAGCTGCGGCTCAGCCTGCCGCCGGAGTTGCCGCCGGTGAAGCAGGACGCCGGGAAGCTGCGGCAGGTGCTGGCGAACCTGATCTCGAACGCCATCAAGTTCACGCCGGAGGGCGGCCGCGTGACGCTGAGCGCGAACGTCGTCGAGCCGGACCTGTTCTTCACCGTCGAGGACACCGGCGTCGGCATCGCCGTCGAGGAGCAGGAGAGCATCTTCGACAAGTTCCGCCAGAGCGCCAACCCGCTGACCCGCGAGCAAGGCGGCACGGGGCTGGGCCTCTCAATCGTGAAGGAGTTGACGAAGCTGCTCGGCGGCGAGGTGACGCTGAAGAGCGAGTTGGGCCGCGGCAGCACGTTCATCGTGCGGGTGGCGGCGCAGTTGAAGGAGGAACCGCTCCTCGCGTTCGACCTGCCGGGGGAGAAGTTGTAAAAAATGTAGGGCGGGTCAAGGCTTTGCGCCGACCCGCCGCATGGGTGCAACCACCACCGAGAGCCGTCGAACGGACTGGAACCGCCCCGGCGGGTCGGCGCAAAGCCTTGACCCGCCCTACAAATCTTGTCGCCGGTAGACGTACCCCACGTCGATCTGCTCGAACCCCAGTGACGTGCACAACCCGACCGCGGCCGGGTCGTCGGATCGGACCTGCAACTCCACGATGCCGAAGAACTGGTCCTGCAGGAACTTCAAGATGTGGAACACCAGCATCTTGCCGATGCCCTGCTTCCGCAGGTCCGGCCGCACTTGCACGTCGATGATCCCGGCCGACGGCGCGTTCCACCGCCACCCGAACCCCTCCAGCTCCCACGCGATCGCGCGGGCCGCCGGCATCCCGGTCAGCTTGTCGATGACGCGGAACTCGGCCGGTTCCAGCGTGTTCCACAGGCACTCCTGCCACCACGACGCGATGGCCGCCGCCTTCAAGAGTTGCACGTCGTACCGCCGGCGGATCAGCGGGATGCGGGTGTCCACCAGCGAGATCGGCTGGTCGAGCGCCCGCTGGAACACGATCACCGACTCGGCCGGCTCGTAGCCGAACTTCGCGAGAAAAGGCTTCGCGTCCGCGTCGCTGTCCAGCACGCCGGGCGAGTTACTGCCGCCGTAAAGCCCGAACAGGTGCGGGTTCAACGGCCACTGCGACCCGAACACGACCCGCCCCGCCCCGCGCTCGCGGAGGTACGCCTCGGCCCGGCTCAGCAGCTCCCGGCCGACGCCTTGCTTGCGATGAGTGGGGCGAACGAGGGTGCAACAGACGATGCCGTAGGAGGTGTCGAGTTGCGTCTGCTCGTCGTTCGGGGCGAAGGCGGCGAGCGCGAACCCGACGATCTTCTTATCCCCGTCATCGGCCACGTCCTCGGCCACGACGAGGGACGCGGCCTCGAAGTACGGCTTGCTGAACACCCACCGCTCGAGCAGCGCGGGGTTGCGGATCGGGATGGCCCCGCGGTTGACCGCCGCCTCGTTCCAAACGTCTGCCAGCCCCGGCGGGTCGGTGTTGCGGTACGGTCGGTAGACGATCACGGGCGGCCTCGGGGAAGCGCGGGGTGCTACTACTATATCTGAACTGAACCCGTGACGGCAGCCATAGACCCGGAGGGAATCGTGATCCGCGCGTACAAGCCCCGCAGGTTCCGCGGGGCGCCCGTTCTGCTCGCCCTCGCCCCCTTCCTGCTCGCCGCCGACTGGCCGCAAATCCTGGGGCCGAACCGCGACGGGCGGTCGGCGGACACGAAGCTGAACTGGGACTGGGCGGCGAAGCCGCCGGCCGTCGCGTGGGCGAAGGACGTGGGCCGCGGGTGGGCCGGCGTGGTCGTCGCGAGCGGCACGGCGTTCCTTTTCCACCGGGTGGACGACGACGAGACGCTCGCGGCGCTCGACCCGGCGACCGGCAACGAGAAGTGGGCGTTCAAGTACCGGACGAAGTACAAGGACGATTTCAACTTCGACGACGGCCCGCGGGCGACGCCGACGGTCGCGGACGGCGTCGTTTACTTTCTCGGCGCGAACGGCGACCTACACGCGGTCGATGCGGCGAAGGGCGGCAAGAAGTGGCATCGGAACATCCTGGCCGACTATGCGCCGGCGAAGGGGTACTTCGGAGTCGCCTGTTCGCCACTGGTGGCGGGCGGCAAGGTGGTCGTGAACGTCGGTGGAAAGGGGGCGGGCGTCGTCGCGTTCGACGCGGCCACCGGGAACGAGGTCTGGAAGGCGAGCGACGACGGGGCGAGCTACTCGTCGCCGGTCGTCGCCGAGTTCGGTGGGAAGCAGGTCGTGGTCGCGTTCACCCGCCGCGGGCTGCTCGGCTTGGAGTTGGACACCGGCAAGCAACTGTTCGAGCTGCACTGGCGGGCGAGCATCGACGCCTCGGTGAACGCCGCGACGCCGCTGATACTCGACGGGCACATCTTCCTCACGTCGTCCTACAACACCGGCGCGATCCTGCTCAAGTGCGACGGGGCGAAGGTCGAGGAGGTGTGGTCGAACGACAAGTCGCTGTCGTGCCAGTACGCGACGCCGGTGCGGATCGGCGACCACCTGTTCGGCACGGACGGCCGGGCCGACTTCAACACCGGCCGCCTGCGGTGCGTGGCGTGGAAGACCGGCGCGGTGACGTGGGGCGTGGACAAGTTCGGCTGCGCCGGCGTCATCGCGGCGGACGGCAAGTTGCTCGCGGTGACGGAGGCGGGCGAGGCCGTGGCGTTCGAGGCGAACGCCGAGAAGTTCGTCGAGTTGGGGCGGAAGAAGATTCTGGACGGCAAGGTGCGGGCGATCCCGTCGCTGGCCGACGGGCGGCTGTTCGCACGCGACGAGACGAAGTTGGTGTGCGTGGCGGTGAAATGAAGAACCCACCCGTCGAAGCGACGGGTGGGTTCGGATTCTGCTTGAGTGTTACTTCTTCTCCGGCTTCGGCTCGTCCTTCTTCTCAAAGGCGTCCGCCGTGGACGGGCGGATCATCTCGAAGTACTTCCGCACCGTCTGCCGGTGGCCGAGCGGGATCGGCTCACTCTCCAGCACCGCCTGCGACTCCTTCTTGCCCTTCTGGAACTTCTCCTGGTACTCCTTGCTCGCCCGCTGGCGGGCCTCCGGCGTCGTTGTCGTCTCCGTGTCCGACTCGCCCTCGTCGCCCGGCGTTCCCGTCACCTGCACCTCGTTCCGCTTGCTGTTGAGCTTCGTCCGCTCGCCTTCGTTGCCGCTGATGCCGCGGCCCCAGTCGCTGCTCGGGTTCATGCTCTTCTGCGGGTTCTTCGTGCGGGCCCCGCCGTTCATGCCGAGGTTCCCCTTCGCCTCGTTCGCGTCGGCGTCCTCGGCGTCGAGCAGGTTCGCCGCCCGCCGCTTGCGGATCGCGGAGTTCACCTTCTTCGCCAGGTTCTTCGCCGCGTTGCCGACGTTCGCCTTGCCGCCGCCCTTGACGGCGTCCGCGAACTCGCCGATCGCCTCGCCCAGCGACCCCTGCCCGGCGTCCCCGGCCTTCTTCTGCTGCTCGCGGAGCTTCTGCTCCAGGTCCTTCGCCTCCTTCGGCGTGAGCGACACCTCCTGAATCTTGTCCAGCTCCTTCGCCGCCTTGTCGAGGTCGCCCTTCTGGAGGGCCTTGCCTGCCCCCTCGAACGCCTGAGTCGCGGCCAGCGTGGTGCCGAGCGCCCCAAGCTGCCCGTCCAGGGCGGCGATGTTCAGGATGTCGGCCATCGCCCGGTTGTTCGCCATCATCTCGGACAGCTTCGCCAGCGCCTCGTTCTCGCTCGTCGGCTCCTGGGCCATCTGCTCGGCCAGCTTGTCGTTCTTCTTGATGAGTTCGTTGAGCGCCTGCTTCTCCTCCGGCGTGGCGTCGTCCGTGTCGTGGATCATCTCGGTCAGTTCCTTCTTACGCTCCTCCCACGCCGCCTTCCGCGCGTCGGCCATCTCCTGGACGTGGCCGGGCGTCGTGGCCGGCCCCGCTTCCGCCTCCCGCGGCGACAGCGGCCACAGCAACAGCGTCAAGGCCGCGGCCGTGCCGATGACGGCGTAGGGCCACGTCCGCGGGGCGGTCAGCGGCACGACGGCCTTCGGCTCGACGGTTTGCAGGTGGGTCATCGCGTCCGTGTACTGGAGTTCCTTCAGGTCGTCCGCGGCCCCCTGGCTGGCGAACGCGAGGGCAGTGACGGTCCGGTCCTTGAGGCCGTAGTGCCCGTCGATGGCGGCGGCCGCCCCGTGGTCGTCGCGGCGGAACGTCAGGCCGATGAGCAGGCCGACGACCGGGCCGACCGCGAGGACGGCGGCGGACACCGCCCACGGCAGGTCGAGGTCGAACGCCAGCCGGGCGACGCCGCCGGCCAGCCCGCCGACCGCGGCGACCAGTAGGCCGGCCACGATGCAGTGGATGGTGAAGACCGATTGCTGTCGGGCCTTCACGGGTTTGATCGCGCCGAGCAGTGCTTCTTTCATACGCCGTCCCTCCCCGTCGGGTGGAAACTTGGAAGCTAGTTTAGCTTCAAATCAGGTTGAGAACAATCGGAATAGTAGTAGGCACACTCCGTGTGCCGTTTGCTGTCCGTCGCAGTCACTCCGTCCAGGTCGCCGCGGCACCATAGTAGTAGGCACACTCCGTGTGCCGTCTGCTGTCGGTCGCAGCGACTCGGGCGAACTCGCCGACAGGCCGAGGAGACGGCACACGGAGTGTGCCTACTACTTTCTGCCCATCACCATCTTCATCGGCGGCTTCTGCCGCCCCAGCACCAGGTCGAAGTCGATCCGCCGCAGGGCCACGTCCGCCAGGAACACGAACATCGCCGCGATCAACAAGTACGGCCACAGCGGCAGCGGCCGGGTCGCCGACCGCTCGTCCGGGGCGAACACCGCCTCCGGGTCCGGCTTGAACGTGCCGCCGCTCACCTGGGCGAGGTCCTGGAGCAGCTTCTCGTCCGTCGGCCGGATGCGGAGTTCGTCGTCGTAGTTCACCACCAGCCCGCGGGACTGCTGCGTGGCCTGCTGGCCCTTCGCGTCCTGGTTCATCTGGACGTGGTACGTCCCGGTCTTGTCGATCGGGAACTCGCCGACGTAACGGCCGGGGGCCGTCTGCGTCATCGTCAACTTTTTCTCGCCGCCTTGTGGTTCGAGGACCGTCAGCGATGTGGTCGCCTCGTTCAGGTAGTTGCCGTCCACCTTCACGGCGTCGAGGGTGACGGTCGCCTTGCCGTCCTTTTGCGCCATCTGGACGAACACGCCCTTCGCGTCGGACTTCCGCATGCTGTGCCGGACGACCTGCGCCCAGAACTTGCCGAACAGCGGCTGCGACACCCACTCGGCGGCCCACCGGCCCTTCGCGTCCGACGTGAACGCGACCGAGAACCCGAGGCCGTACCGCCACCACGCCAAGAGCGGGTCGCCCTTGTCCGTGATGAGGATGATCTCGCTCGTCGGCTTCGGCCGCGTCGTCACGTACCCGAACAGCGGGGCGGCGTTCTCGATGTTCAAGTCGGACAGCACGGCCGACGACCGCAGGATCGTCGGCGTGAACGGGATTTCGTTGATCGCCGACTTGCTCGCGGTCACGGTCTCCTTCGCGAAAATCTGCGGGATGTTGGCCGGGTCCTCCGAGTGGTAGTACCGGCCGTTGCCGATCTTCGCGATGCTTTCGAGCAGCTTGAAGTCGCAGTCGTCGCCGACGGCGACGGTGCTGCAGGTAATCTTCGCCTGGACCATGTTCTGGGCGATCCCCTCGAAGTCGGCCGGCTCGGAGATGCCGTCGGTCAGGACGATGGCGTGCTTGAGCTTCGCCTGGATGCCCTGCAGGGCCTCGTAGGCGGCCTCCATCGGCGGCCCCATGACCGTGCCGCCGCCGGCCTCGATGGTGCTGATCCTGTCGATGATCTGGGCCTTGTTCGACGCCGGCTGGATGTCCGCGATCCAGAACAGGTCGCCGTCGAACGCGCACACGCCGACCTTGTCCCGCGGGCCGAGCAGCTCGACGGCCGCCTTCGCCGCGTCCTTCGCCATCTCCATCTTCTGCCCGCCCATCGACCCGGACTTGTCGATGACCAGCACCATCGCGATGCTCGGCTTCTCCTTCTCCTTCTCGAAGTCGGACCGCACGGGGAGGATTTCCTCGACGGTGGACTTGTAATACCCGCCGAGGCCGAACGACTGGTCGCCGCCGATCATGAGCAGGCCGCCGCCGAGTTCCTGCACGTAGGTGCGGATGAGGTTCATCTGCCGGGTGCTCATGGCCGTGGCCGGGACGTTCGACAGGGCGATGAGTTCGTAGTTCTGCAGGTCCGACAGCGAGTCCGGGATGCCCTGCGTCGGCCGCACGTCCACCTTGATGCCCTCTTGCTCGAGGGCGTATGCCAGGTCCTTCGCCTGCTTCGTGTCGGTGTCCACGAGCAGGATGCGGGGCTTACCGTTCGTGTACACGAGCGCCTTCGCCGTGTTGTTGTCCAGCAACTTGTCGTTGAACCCCTTGACCCGGACCGTGTACTCGGTGTTCCGCTCGCCGACGATCTGCAGCGGCGAGATGGCGAACTTGTTCTCGCCCTTCTTGATCTTCCGCTTTTCGGACGCGACCTTGTACGCCCCGCGGTAGACCTCGACCTCGCCCTCGTCGTCGTGGTTCGAGTCGATGGTGATCTCCATCTTGAACGGCTCCCCCTCCCGGACCTGGGCGGGGACGTTCACGTTGGAAACTTGAACTTCCGGCTCGGTGCGGGTGGCGAGCGGGACGGTGCTGACCGGCACGCCGCCGCGGAGGGCGGCCCGGATCGCGTCCCCGGCCGTCTGGTTGCCGTCCGACAAGACGACGATCTTCGGCACGTGGCTCGGCGGAATCCCGGCCGTCGAGACCTCCAGCGCGGCCGCGATGTTCGTCCCCTTCTGGTTCACAGCCGCGCCGAGCGCGCGGTCGGTGACGAGGGCCCCCGGCTCCGCCCCGAACCGGACGAACGCGTACTTGTTCGACCCGGCCGCGGCCGTCGCCTTACCGATGAAGTCGTCCACCGCGGCCTTATTCTCCTCGCCGACGCTCATGCTCTCGTCGATGGCGAAGACGACGTACTGCTCCTTCCCCGGCTGCAGGAACGTGAGACCGCACAGCGCGAGGACGAGCAGCCCGACGACGAGACCGCGGGACGCGAGCGAAAGGATTCGCTGCCACCGGGCGAAGTCGGTGAGGCCGCGGAAGTAATACCAGACGAGCACCGGCAGGGCCAATATGCCGAGCAAGTACCAGGGTTGTGTGAGTTCCAACGGCATCGGCAATCCTCAGCTGATCCAGCGTCGTTGGTAGAGGTACCACTCCAGGGCCGCGAGCAGGAACGCGGCGATCGTCAGATACCACCAGACCGGCCGCCCGCCGAACCCGCCGACCAGCCCGGCGGCTTCCGCGGTCCCGCTCGTCTCCGGCCCGTCCTGCGGCCGCAGGTCGCTCTCGGCCCGGCTCATCAGGTTCACCGCGAACTCCTCGACCGGCGCGCCCGCCGTCGTCGGCACGACGGCCCACACGCCGACCTGGTCGAACGGCCCGACGGTCGTTTTCGTCGGCCCGACCGGGAGTTTCTTGGCGGTCCCGTCCGGGGCCTTCAACTGGAACTCGCCGGCCGGCAGCGTCACGTCGGCCGTGCCGCCGGTGGCGACCGCCTCGCGGAGTTCCCCCGCCGCCCCCGCGAACACGCCGAGCGTGTTCATCACGAGAATCGGGAACGCCGTGCGGAACGGCAGCTCGCTCTTGTCCAGGTCGGCCGTCAGCACCAGCACCGGGCCTTCCGGCCGCTGGATCAGCGACACGAGCGGCTCGTTGTTGAGCGAACTCGCCAGCACCTGCGGCTTCCCGGCGGGCGGCAGGAACGTCATGTTCCGCGCGTCCGGCAGGATGACGTTGTCGAGCCGGACGTGCGCCATGTACGGCGAGTCCTTCTCCTGCTTCGTGACGATGGCCGCGGGCAGCTTCTCGCCGAGCTTGTAGAGGTCCGTGTCGTTCTGCGGGTCCACCACCAGCACGCTGCCCGGCGGGAGCTTCGTCGGCGTCTCGCGGTGGAAGACTTTGATCGCCTTCGCGTCGAAGTCCTTCGGCAACTCCTTCCGCGTCTGCGTCAGTTGCACGAGCGAGTTCGCTTCCAGCACCTTGTGCAAGAAGAGGTTCCCGCTCGCGGTGTGGAACTGCACGTTCATCTTCTCCCGCTTCGGCAGCAGCGCGACGGCCGTGTTGTCGGCGGGCAGCTTGTCCGCGAACGGCTCGCTCTGCTTCTCGCCCTTCACGGTCAGTTTCGCGGTGAGGACGCCGCCCTCGGCGGTCGTGTACTGGCTCGTCTTCGTCCACACCTCGCCGGGCTTGAGGTTCAGCGGGACCACGTCGCTCACGCGGTCGCCGAGCGTGATTTCCAACCGGAAGTCGCCGCTCGGCTCGTCGGACTGGTTTGTGATTTCGACGAGCGTTTCGTACCCGATCGGGTCGATCGTGCTGCGGCGGACCTGGAAACGGGTGATGCCGACGTTCGGCGTCTTCTCCCCGATCCGAATCACGCTGAGCTTGATCCGCTCGGCTTCCGGCTTCTTCTCCTCCTCGGCCAGCGCCTTCGCCAGCTCGTCACCGCTGCCGTCGGTAATGATGACGACGCGGCTCTCGGCCTCCGCCTGCTCCTTGTTCACGAGCCGGCGGGCGGTGGCGATGGCGTCCGCGAGCTTGCCGGGGCCGTCGGTCGGCGGCACCGCGTCGAGCGCGTCGCGGAGCGTCCGCTGGTGGCCGGTGAGGCCGCACACGACCTTCGGCTGCGTCCCGGCCGTGACGATCGCCATCTCGTCGCGGAACCGCAGCCCCTTGATGACGGCGTGCGCCTCCTGGACCGCCTTGCCGAGCCGTGTCGGGTCCACGTCCGTGGCCTTCATGCTGGCCGAGTTGTCGAGGACGAGGAGGACTCGCCGCTTGTTCGTCGCCTCCCACGAGAAGAACGGCTCCGTCAACGCCGCGACCAACAGCGCGAGCAGCGCGAGCTGCACCATCAGCGAGACGAGATGCCGCAACCGCTGCCACAGTGAGCGGGGCTTCTTCTCGTCGAAGATTTGCCGCCAGAAGATGACCGTGCTGACCGGCACGCGCTTCAGTCGAATCTTCAGGATGTAGAAGATCACGACCGGCACCGCCAGCAGCAGCCACAGGAACGCCGTCGGGTTCGTTAAGCTCATGATGAATCGGCCACAGATGAACACGGATGAAAACAGATCAAACCAAATCCAAATATTGATTTTTGGTTGTATCTGTGATTTCTGTGTTCATCTGTGGCCCCTTTCCCCTTCTACCTCACGGAACCGGCTTGGCGCATCATCTTGAGGATCAGTTCGTCGAACGCGATCTCGGTCGAGGTCCGCGTGCAGCCGAGGCTGTACCGGTTGCAGTACGACTGCACCTTGTCCTGGAAGTCGTTGAACAGTTGGCGGTACTGCTTCAGGTTCTTCTCCGTCACCGTCACCTTCCGCGCGTTGCCGCTCTCCACGTCCCACATCTCCACGTCGCCGAGTAGGTCGGGCGGCTCCCGCTCGTACTTGTCGAAGACTTGCACGACGTGCGGCTCGTACTTGCGGTGGCGGAGCAGGTCGAGGCCGCGGTCGAACCCGTTCGGGTCGTACAGGTCGCTGACGACGACCACGAGGCCCCGCCGCTGGTCGCGGTGGATGAACCCGGTCGCGACCCGCTCGAGGTTCGTCTCCTCGCCCTGGGCGTCGAGATTTTCGAGGAACTTCAGTAGCGAGAGGATGCGCCCTTTGCCCCGCGTAAGCGGGAAGTCGGCGACGATGTCGTTGGCGAACGCGGTCACGGAAATGCGGTCCAAGTCCGCGAGTGCGATGTACGCGAGGGCGGCGGCCACCTGCCGGGCGAAGTCGAACTTCGGCGGGTCGCCGAACGCCATGCTGCGGGAGCAATCGACGAGGAAGTAGACGTGCAGGTCTTCCTCCTCCTGGAATCGCTTCAGCAGCAGTTCGTTGTGGCGGGCGAAGAGGTTCCAGTCGAGGTAGCGGAAGTCGTCGCCGGGGGTGTACTCGCGGTGGTCGGCGAACTCGATCCCGGTCCCGAGCTGCATTGTCCGCCGCTGGGCCATGAGAGACCCGCGGAACACCCGCTTCGAGATGAGCGAGAGGTATTCGAGCTTCTTCAAGAAGTCGGAATCGAAGAGAGCCATGATTTAGCCACAGATGAACACGGATGAAAACAGATCAGAAGAAAACAGGGCTAAAGACAGTTCGTGTCGGGCTGGCCTCGGCACTTCTTGCGGTCGTTGTCGAAAATGCGACGACGAACCGTGGGCTTCGTGCCGAAGTTCAACAGTAGACCGAGTTCGATGTCGGTGGCCCGGAGGTAGTTGAGCAGTTGCGCCTCGTGGGCCGCGTCCAACGCGCTGGCGGCCTTCAACTCCAAGATCAAAACACCCTCGACCAAAATGTCCGCCTCATACATCGCGATGGCTCGCCCACGGAAGTAGACCGGCAACTTCGCTTTCGACTCGGCGTCCAGCCCGGCCTCCCGCAGCGCGAGGACCATCGCCTGATGGTAAACCTCTTCCAAGAACCCGTAACCCATCTCGTTGTAAACGTCGTAGAAGACGCCGATCACGCGGCCGGTGAGTTCCGCGTGCGGGTACTCTTCAAACTCTGTTTTCTTCTGATCTGTTTTTTCCGTGTTCATCTGTGGCCAATTCCTCTTCAAACCGCGGCTGGTTCCTTCACGTTGTTGAGGATGTTCTGCACGACATCGTCCGCCGGGATGCCGTCGGCCTGGCCCTCGAAGTTCAGGATCAACCGGTGGCGCAGGGCCATCGGCGCGACCTTCCGCACGTCCTCGCGGGCGACGTGGTAGCGGCCGTCGAGGATCGCGTTCAGCTTCGCCGCCAGGATGATCGCCTGCGCCCCGCGGGGGCTGCTGCCGTACCGGACGTACTTCTTCGTGCTCGGGGCCGCCAATTCATGGTCCGGGTGCGTCGCCATCACGACGGAAATCGCGTACCGCCGGACCTCGTTGGCGATCGGGATTTGCCGGACGAGCTTCGCCAGCGCCCGGATGCGCTCGGCGTCGAAGATCGCTTCCACCGTCGGCTTCGTGGACTCGGTCGTGCGGTCGAGGATCGTTTCCATGTCGGTGAAGGACGGGAACTTCACCAACAACTTGAAGAAGAACCGGTCGAGCTGAGCTTCCGGCAGCGGGTACGTGCCCTCCATCTCGAGCGGGTTCTGCGTCGCCAGCACGAAGAACGGGTCCGGTAACTGGTACGTCTGCCCGCCGACGGTGACGTGCTTCTCCTGCATCGCCTCGAGCAACGCCGACTGCGTCTTCGGCGTGGCGCGGTTGATTTCGTCCGCCAACACGATGTTCCCGAAGATCGGGCCGCGCTGGAACTCGAACTTCCGGCCGCCGTCGTGCGTGTCGAGGACGACGTTCGTGCCGACCAAGTCGGCGGGCATCAGGTCCGGGGTGAACTGCACCCGGCTGAACTTCAGGTGCAGTGAGTCGGCGATCGTGCGGACGAGCATCGTCTTGCCGAGGCCGGGGACGCCCTCGAGCAGGACGTGCCCGCCGGCGATCAGCGCGGCCAGCGTGCCCTCGACGATGTCGGCCTGCCCGACGATCAGCTTGCCGATCTCCTCCCGGAGCCGTTGGAAGTCCCGGCGGAACCCGTCGAGTTCGTCTTTGATGGCTTCCACGCTCATCGGCTCGCCCTCCGCGTCTGATGTTCGATTCGAGAAGTTACAGGAATTTCTGTTGCACGCCGCGCCGACCTCAGTTAACTTGTCTGAGGTTACCGAGTCCCGCGGCCGTTGTCAAATGTCTCTTCGGAAAATCTTTCGAGATTGAAACGAATGAAACCCCAGGACGTTAACAGGAAGACGCCGCGAATTCGCCAACGTTTCGCGGCACGCCGAGTTTCTCCGAGGAACGCGGCGAACGCGGGGCGAATTTTTTTCCGCGAATTTTTCCCCGACGCGCCGGGGTGCGGGCACTAATACTTGGGGCGGTGCGCGACGACCGCCGCCGAACGTCGTCGTTGCGGGTTTGAACTGGCCCGGTTCGTCGTCGAACCGGGTGGCCATATCGTTGATCCTTGAGAACGCGGGGCCGACCGGCCTCCCTTCCTGCTTCGGGAGTGTCATCTCATGCGGCACGGACGATCCTGGCTCGTGGCGTCACTCGTGATCCTCGCCGGTTGGACCGTCTGGTCCGTGGCGCAACCCCCGACGAACAAACCCGCCCCGGCCGTGGAGCCGGACGAGGAATCGGAAGAAGACATCAAGGCCCGGAACGTCGCGGCCGCGTTCAAGAAGGCGGTGGAGAACAACCCCCGCCGCGGCACGGCCCTCGACCGGTTGTACGGCTACCACGTCGAGCGCGGGTCGCTCGACAAGTTCGTCGAGGAGTACGCCGAGCGCGCGAAGAAGGACCCGAAGGACGGCGTGGCGTGGATGATCGTCGGCCTCGTCGAGTCGCAGCGGAGCCGGGACGGGGCGGCCGTCGTCGCGTTCCAGAAGGCCGAGGACACGCTGCCGGACAACCCGATGGCGTCGTACTACCTCGGCCAGTGCCTCGTGCTGATCGGCCGACCGGACGCTGCGTCGGATGCGTTCGAGCGCGCCATTTCGCGGAAGCCGAACCGCAACGACATGCTCGACGCCTACCAGGCGCTCGGCCGCGTCTTCCAGCGGGCGCAGAAGACGGAGAAGGCGCTCGAGGTGTGGAATCGGCTGGAAAAGCAATTCCCGGACGACATCCGCGTTCAAGAACAGATCGCGACCACGCTCGTCGAGGAAGGGCAGTACGAGCAGGCGTTGCCGCGGCTCGAAAAGCTCGTGAAGGGGACCGACGACAAGTACCGTCAGGCGACGCTGCGGATGGAGGTCGCGGACCTCAAGGTGAAGTTGAAGAAATCGACGGACGCCCTTCTGGACTTCGAGAAACTGCTGAATGAGCTGAACCCGGAGAGCTGGCTCTACCGCGACGTGCGGCGGCGGATCGAGGACGTGTTCCTCCGCAACGACGACCTCGCGGGGCTGGCGAAGTACTACGAGAAGTGGCTGGAAAAGAACACGACCGACGTGGAGGCCATCGCCCGGCTCGCGAAGAACCTGTCCGCCCAGGGCAAGGGGCCGGAGGCCCGCAAGTGGCTGGAGAAGGGGATCGAGGTCGCGCCGTCGAACCGCAGCCTCCGGCAGTCGCTCATCGAGCTGCTCGCGTTCGAGTCGAACTTCGCCGACGCCGCGAAGCAGTACGAAGCGATGGAGAAGGCCGACCCCGGCAACCCCGACATCCTCCGGGACTGGGGCAAGCTCCTGATGCGGGACACGTCCAAGCCGGAGGCCGAGCGAAAGGCCGCGGCCGCGGCGATCTGGAAGCGGATTGGTGAGAAGAAGCAGAACGACCCGGTCGTCGTGTCGCAGGTCGCGGACCTGCTCCGGACGGCGGGGATCACGGACGAGGCGATCGCGCTTTACAAGAAGGCCATCGAACTCGCCCCGAACGCGGCCCAGTACCGCGAGTACCTCGGCGAGTACTACCACAGCCTGAAGCGGTCCGAGGACGCGCTGGCGACGTGGCGGCCGATCGCCGAGGGGCCGAACCGCAACGCGAAGAACCTCGCCCGGCTCGGCGAGGTGTTCGCCGGGTTCGGCTACCGCAAGGAGGCGATCAAGGTCTTCGCCGAGGCGACGCAGCTCGAGAAGGACGATTACAACCTCATCATGCAGTTCGCCGACGTGCTGGCCCAGGAAGGCGAACACGACGAGGCGGTCAAGCAACTCGACCTCGCGGCCAAGTTCACGAGCAACGCGGAGGAAGTCGAACAAGTCCTCGCCGCGCGGATCAAGGTCTACCAGGCGACCGAGAAGCTGCCGGAGCAGATCGACGCGCTGAGCAAGGAACTGGCCGCGAACCCGGCGGCGACCGGCTACCAGTGGCTCGTCCTCGCCCGGTACTTTGAGGCGAACCGGCAGCTCGACAAGGCGGTCGAGACGATTACGAAGGCCGCCGAGAAGGACGCGAAGTCGTTGGCCGTGCTGGTGGCCGCGGCCCGCATCCACGAGGCCGGCGGGAACATGCTCGCCGCCGCGGACGCGAACCGCAAGCTCGCCAACCTCGACCGCCGCTACCGCACCGAGTACCTGCAACAGGTCGCCGCGCTCGAACAGCGGCTCGGCCGCCGGGCCGAGGCGATGCAGGCCGCGAAGGACGTGCTCGCGTCGTCGCCGGGCAACCCGGAGGTGTACAAGTGGTATTCCGAGATGTGCTTCCAACTCGGCGACGCCGACGAGGGGTTGGAGGCGCTCCGCCGCTCGGTCCGCGCGAACCCGGCCGACCCGCAGGGGCTGGTCACGCTCGCCATCGCGCTCGTCGAGCGGGTTCGCCCCGGCGAGGCGATTGAACTGCTGTGGCGGGCGTTCGAGAAAACGAATGACCTGGAAGGCAAGCTAGGCATCGTGGACCGGCTGGCGAACCTGTACCTCGAACAGAACCAGTTCGACAAGCTGATGGAACGGCTCGAACGGGAGCGGCGGGAGCAGGAGAAGAACCGCGAGCTGACGATGTGCATCGCCCAGGCGTACCAGACGGCGGGCGACCTCGGCGCGGCCCGCGTCCAACTCGAACGGCTGCTCACGGAGAACACCCGCGACACGAACCTCCTCGGCCAGCTCTCGCAACTCAGCGAGCAAGAAGGCGACGCGCAGGCCGCGCTCAAGTACCAGCGGCAGTTCGCCGCCGCCGCGCCACAGAACTTCGACGCCCAGGTCCGGCTCGCCCAACTTCTGCTCAAGGCCGGGGAAGGCGACGAGGCGGCGGACGTGTGGGTGAAGTCGGTCGCGGAGATGAACGAGCCGCACCGCAACCTCCAGGCCATCGACACGCTCGTCACGTCCAAGAAAGAAGACACCGCCCTCGCTATCCTCAGCCGGATGCTCGCCCAGAAGCCGGGGAACTGGGAATTGCTCTACCGCGAGGCCGCGATCCTCGCCGGCCGCGGCAAGAAGGACGACGCGGCGGCCCGGTTCAAGGCCATCCTCGCGCTCAAGCTCCCGGACGACGAACTCGGCGAGGTGCTGCTCAACGAGGTGAAGCTGGCCGGGAAGAAGAAGGACGACAAGAAGGGGACGAAGCCGACCGGCCCGCTGACCGTCAGCATGCCGGGCCGCCCGAACCGGGCGCTCGACGTGACCCGGCCGCCGCTCCAGCGGCGGATGGAGAACGTCTGGACGATCCGCACCGCCTGCGGGATCGACAACCGGGAGTACTACGGCGGCCAACAGCAGCCGCAGTTCTACGCCCCGAAAGACTTCGGCGAGGCCCGCATGGCCGCCCTCGGGTGGCTGTACGAGCTATCCCGCGACCAGGCGGACGGGCAGGACAAGTTCGTTTCCGCGATGAAGAAGGCGAAGGACAAGCCGAACGCCGCCGCCCGCGACCTGTGGGACTGGCACTACTTGCAGTCCGTCCGGTACGACAACAAGGACACGTTCGACCGCGCCACGAAGTTGGCGAAGGCGTCCGACGACCCCGCCGCGCGGTTCGTCTTCCTCACGTCCGTCGGGATGCGGGTCGAGGGCCAGCCGTACCGCCGGTACAACCGCGGCGGGCAGCCGGCCGAGGACAAGACGCCGCCGCTGCCGGACGACCAGCTGAAGTACCTGATGGAGACCTACAAGAAGCTGAAGCAGATCAAGCCGGAATGGGTCACGTCCGACGTGACCGGCGCGGTCGTCCTAGAACTGAAGCGGGCGAAGAAGACGGACGAGGAGAAGGCGCTCTACCAGGAGCTGATCGACGGCGCGAAGACGATCGACCGTGTCGTCGCCGCCCTCGGCACGGCCGTCCAACGCGACGACCTCGAAACGGCCCTCATGCTTTACAAGAAGCTCGAAACGCTCCAGGGGCCGATCAAGTCGTCGAACATGCTCGCGTCCCTACCCACGCGACAGAATTATTACTCGCTCATCGGGCTGATGGGCAAGCGGACGGAGGCGAAGAAGTACGCCGACGGGCTGGCCGTCCTCGACTACTACCTCGGGATGGCCCGCAAGCAGAACATCGCCGCCCCGAAGGCGTCCGCGTCGTCCCGGCGGCGGTCGTCCGCCGGCGCGTACGGCATCAACATCTACTCCGGCGGCGTCTACGGCGGCCAGAACCGGCAGCTCACGTTCCCGTCGCCGAACGAGTACTACGACCAAGGGATGATCGAGGTCCTGTACAACGCCTTCGAGCTGTACAAAAAGGCCGACCTCACGTCCGACCTGTTCGCCCACTTCAAGAAGCAAATCGCCGCCACGGAAGGAACGGAGCGGCTGTACGTCCACCTCGCCCTCGGCTACCTGCACTGGTGGAACGAGGAGAAGGACGAGGCCCTGGCACAACTCTCCGACGCCACGCAGGTCGGGCCGAACGACCACAACCTGACGATGGAGATCGCCGGCCTCCGCGAGCAGAACAACGAGATCGCGGAAGCCCTCGCGCTCGTGGACAGCGTCAACCCGACCGACCACCAGGTCATGCAGCGGCGGGAGGAAACGGCCCTCCGGCTCGCGGAGCGGACCGGGAACATCGAGCGCGCCCGGCAGGCCGCGGAGCGGCTGTTCGGCCTGCGGCTCGACGCCGACAAGCAACTCGAACTCGCTGGGAAGATGCACCGGCTGGGGATGCACGAACTCGCCGAGACGGTCCTCGCCCGCGCCCAGCGGCAGGCCGGGAACAAGACGGCGACGCTCCTCCGGCTGATGAACCAGTACCAGACGCAGGGCCAGACCGACCAGGCCGTGCAGATCGCGAAGCAAATTTTGCGGAAGGCCCCGGCCGCCGCCCCGAGCCGCTACCGCGGGTCCGACGAGAACGACGGCACGCGGAACCAGGCCATCGGCATCCTCGCCCGGTCCGGCCAGCTGAAGGAACTCGTCGAGCGGGCCGAGGCGCAGCTCAAGTCGTCGCCGAAGTCGATCCAGATTCACCAGACGCTGCTCGGCTACTACCAGGCGTCCGGGGACAAGGACAAGCAGAAGGCCACGCTGTTGAAGCTCGTCGAGCTGAAGCCGGACGACGCGCCGCTGAAGATGCAGGTCGCCCAGCAGATGCAGCAACAGGGCGACAAGGAAACGGCGATGAAGTTCTACAAGGAGGCGATCAAGAAGGACCCGACCCTCTTCCAGAACCGGTACTGGGAGATTCAGCAACTGTTCAGCCAAAACGACAAGTTCGAGGAGCTCGTCACCCTCTTCGACGAGATCGACCTGAAGAAGTTCAGCAACTACTGGACGGTTATCGAGATGGTCTCCCCACTGCTCCAGCAGGACAAGACGAAGGAATTGGGGCTGAGGCTGTTCAAGAAGACCTGGGAGGCGTTCCCGCAGGAGCGGGCGTACATCCTCGGCAACTTGTACGACGACGCCATTTGGAAGATGCCGGAGCTGTACGGATTCGTCAAGCAGGCCGTCATCCCGAAGGAAGACAGCGTGATGGACGAGTGGAGCGCCATCTCGCAGATTTCGAGCTACGGCCAGAACGGGCAGGTCACGACCGTCGTGAGCCGGCTGCTGTCCGTCGCCCGCAAGCAGGGGCGGATGCCGGAACTGCGGAAGGAGATCGAGGCCGCGCTGAAGAAGAAGCCGGACTGGAACGCGGGCAAGGCGTTGCTCGCGGTCATCGACATCCAGTCCGGGAACAAGGCGAAGGGCATCGCCGCGTGGAACGCCCTGTTCAACGACCCGAAGCTCGACATCCCGCCGACCGCCCGGTTCACCCTCGCCCAGGAACTCGAGTACTACGCCGGCATCGAGGCCGACGTGGTGAAGAGCCTGGAGGGCGGGTACGAGGAGATGATCAAGGAGCAGAACACCGAGTACAGCTACTCGCCGGCCCGGCGGCTGATGTGGTGGTACGAGCAGGTCGGCCGGACGGACGACGCGAAGAAGCTGCTCGACAAGGCCGCGAAGGCCGACAAGCCGAATCCCGGCTACTACGGCGGCGGGTACTGGGAGTACCGGCAAATCCAGGACGGGCTGGCGCTCGCCCAGGACTACGCCCGGATCGGCGCGACCGTCGAGGCCGTCCGCCATTACCAGTTGCTCATGTCGGACAAGGACCGGCTCGTGATCGCCAACAGCTACTACGGCGGCGGCGACCAGTTCACGCAACAGATCGAGGCTGGGCTGAAGGAGACGCTGAAGAAGCTCAAGCCGGACGTGCTGCCGGTGGTGGTGAGCACGCTGCTCACGCCGACCGGCACGCCCGAGACGAACAAGGCCGCGATCGACCTGATGCTCGCCATCGACGCCCGCAGCCTGGACAAGACGACGCTCACGAGCGTGTTCGTAACGGCGGCGCAGTCGCTGGCGAAGGACCCGGCCGCCCGCAAGGCGGCCTTGGCGAAGGCGGCCGAGGCGGGGCAGAAGCACCCGAAGGACTTCTCCGTCGCGGTGGCGGCGGCGGTCGTCGCGTTCACGGACGACAACCCTGACACGGCGAAGGCGGCCGTCGAGCGGCTGGCGAAGCTCGTCGATGAGCTTCCGCTGGAACCGCTGCCGAAGGGGGCGAAGGCGAACAGCCGGCAGCGGGCCGAGGCGATGCTCCAAGTCCCTCTTTGGCTCGCCGCCCGCGAGTGCCTGAAGCGCGACGCCCTCCGCGCGGCGGGCGAGAAGATCGCCGCCCGCGCCGTCGCCGCGGCCACCCGGCAAGCGGACGCGAAGCACGCCGTCGCCATGTTGCGCGAGTGGGGCCAGATCGAACTCGATCGCAAGGACGCGGCGAAGGCCGAGGCGAAGTGGGGCGAGATGCTCGACCTCGTGCTGCCGAAACCTGCCCCGGCGAAGGCCGCGCAAGCCCCCGCGCCGGGCGCGACTCCGGCCCCCGCTCCCGCTGCCGTCCCGGCGACGCGTGCCCCGCCGCCGATGAAGGAGCCGCAGGCCCGCTTCGACGACGGCCGGCCGACGTACTTCGCCCAGGTCGTGCTGTCCCGGCCCGCCGCCCCGGCGAGTAAGTCCACGACGCCGCTGACGCCGAAGAACGGCGTCCCAGTCCTCACGACCGATCAGTTCCAGCAAGCCTACGACGTGGCGGCGTTGGCCGCGGACAAGAAGCTGACGGCCCTCTCGCTACGGGCGATGCGTGACGCCGTGAAGGGCGGCCCGCCGGTCGAGGGGAAGGACGAGCAGAACCGCCGCGGCGGCGGCAGTTACCAGCAAATCTCCGTCGGCGGGGTCTCGTACCTCGTCGAGCGGGGCGTGCAAGGCCCCATTTCCGTAGACACCGCGCTCATCAACATGGTCGCGAAGTGGAAGAAGCTCGGCGTGCCGGCGGCCGAGATGTACGACGTGCTGGCGACCGCCGTGTTCCCGGACAGCCGCCCGGCCGAAATGTTCCTCACGGCGGACGTGCGCCGCGGCGGGCAGGTCTACACGCTCAACGGTAACTCGTGGACGCCGATCACGAACCCGCCGCCGGAAGTCTACGGCGGCACGTCGGACCGCGGCCTGGCCGGGACGCTGGCGCAGCTGGCCATCGACGCCGGGAGGCTCGACGACCTGAAGAAGAAGCTCGAATCGCGGGCCAAGCAGCCGCTCGGCGAGATGGCCGCGACCGTCATGCTGTTCACCCTCGCGATCAAGGCGAACGACGACCCGGCGGCGACGGAGATATTGAAGAAGCTCGGCGAGCGGGCGACGAAGGACACGTCGCAACTGACGCTCGACACGGTTTCGAAGCTCGGCCAGATGGCGCTGGAGCGGCCGTCGCTCGCGGCCACAGCCGAGCCGATCCTGCAAAAGGTCGCGATGAACTACGCGCTGGCGAAGAACACGTCCGCCGCCGCGGACATCGGCGAGAAGATCATCGGCTACCACGTCCGGGCCGGGAACAAGAAGCAGGCCGTCGCGCTGCTCAAGACGATGGAGACAATGGCGAAGACGTTCGTGACGCCGGACGCCAGCTACCACGAGCGGGTGGCGAACTGGTACCTGCGGTCGGACGCCGTCGAGGAGGCGTTGAAGAATTTCGCCCAGCACGCGGACATGATGTCGAGCGCCGGGGCCGACCCCGGCCGCCGGGCGCGGCGGCAGGAGCCGACGCTCGGGAACTTCATCACGCTGGTGAAACTCCTGTTGGAGATGCCCGCGGACAAGCGGTACGCGGCCCTCAAGACCTGGACGTACCCCGCGGCCGGGCGGAAGGCGATCCGGTACTACGTCGGCGCGATGCCGAAGCAACTCCCGCCCGCCGCGTTCCTGAAGCTGCCGGGCGTCCAGGCGAACGAACTCGTCAGCACGATGTTGCTGTTCGCGGACGCCGCGAAGGAGTGCGGTAAGATCGACGAGTTGCTCGCGGAGGCCGACAAGCTGGCGAAGGACAAGGTCGAGAACGCCGACCTGTTCCGCGTGCTGGCGTACCTTCGCGTCGGCAAGGGGAAGCAGATCGAGGCGGACGTGAAGGGCTACAAAGACGCCGCCATTAAGCGGATGAACGACAAGCGGGAGGCCGACCCGCTGCGGTCGCGGTACGACTACGACGACCGGCAGGCCGTGCCGTTCCACGCCAGCGAATTCCTGTTCGCGCAGCTCTGCCTGACCGACCCGGCCTTCACGTCCGTCGCCGGCGACCTGTACAAGCCGATGCACGACCGGGCCTACGGCACGAACAACCAGGACGCGATGGGCCGCGTCCGCGAGGCGTGGGCGAAGTTCTCGCTGAAGGTCCACAACACGCCGACGGCGCTCGACGACCCGATGCCGGCCCGGTGGGTCAGCCTCTCGCCGGGGAACACGTGGTTCGCGCAGAACGGGGCCGTCACGAACGCCTGGACCGACGAGAACGCCTACCTGACGTTCGACACGCCGCTGGCCGGCACGTTCGAGTTCGGCGCGGACGTGTACCTCGGCGGGTGGAAGGAGAGCCACGGCGGGTACGCCGGCGTCGTGTACGAGCCGTGCGGGGACAACGTTACGACGCAACTGTTCCCCGTCATGCGGGCCGACGACCGCGTCTACAAGCAGAAGATGAAGGGGATGAAGACCGAGGCGTTCAACCGGATGACCATCCGCGTGACGCCGAAGTTGGTTACCGTCCTCTGGAACGGCGAGGTCTTCTACGAGGACGCCGACCCGGAGGCGATCAGCCCGTGGCTCATGCTGTACGGGTCGAACGGCCGCAAGCCGCTGTTCCGCAACCCGACGCTCACCGGCACGCCGGAGGTGCTGGGCGAGGTGAAGCTGACGAGTGGCGACGACCTCCGCGGCTGGTTCCCGCACTACGCCGGGGAGCGGCTACCGCAGACGCTCGTGAAGCGGGAGCAGGAGCGGGGCGGGAAGCAACTCGACCAGTACGGCCGCGAGCAGGAGGTTGCGCCGCCGCAGCAGGAGCCGAACTACGACTGGCGGGCGAAGGACGGCGAGCTGCTCGGCCGCAAGCTCGACGAGCCGGCGGCGAAGGCGCGGCAGTCGAAACTCGGGTACTTCCGCCCGATGCGGCCCGGCGACTCGATCCGGTACGAGTTCTACCACGAGGGCGGCAAGTCGCACGTCCACCCGAGCCTCGGCCGGTTCGCGTTCCTGCTGGACGCGGACGGCGTGAAGCTGCACTGGCTGACCGAGAGCACCGAGGACTGGACGACGCTCCCGCCGGACAACGCGATCCCGGCTGGGGACAAGAAGCTCGCGCTCAAGGAGAAGGATTGGAACGCCGTCACGGTCGCGACCACGGCCGACACCGTCACCATCACCCTGAACGGCGAGCAGGTTTATTCCGGGCCGACGGCCGCGGCCGGGAAGCCGACCTTCGGGTTCTTCCACTACCGGGACCGGACGGCCGCGCGGGTGCGCAACGTCGTCCTCACCGGCGACTGGCCGAAGAAGCTGGCGTCGCTGGACGACGTGACGTTCGACACGAAGCCGCCGTCCGTCGAGGTCGCGAAGACCCGGCGGCACGAGGTCGGCGAGCGGTACTTCGCCGGCGACCCGGCCGAGGTGCTGAAGCGGGCGAAGGCGCTCCCGCCGGAGGAGCGGTTCAAGCTGCTCGCCGCGTGGGTGATCCCGACGGCCAACCAGCCGCGGTTCCAGGTCAACGGCGTCTCCGTCCCGCGGGACGTGCTCGGCGTCGTGGACCAGAAGGACCAGCCGGCCGGCCGCCGCGTCATGCTCGGCAACCGGTTCGAGGCCCCGAGCCTGCTGCTCGTCGCCACGGCGAAGGAACTCGACAAGCTCGACGAACTGGAGAAGCTCGTGACGACCGCCACGTCGCCCTACGTGGACGAGACGTTCAAGTTGAACCAGACGGCGATGCTCCGGCTGATCGCCATCGCGAAGGGGGCCGACGCCGAGCGGCACGTCAAGGAGGCGACGGCCGACGCGCTCAAAATGAAGCCGGACGAGAAGGTCGAGAACCGGTGGGCGGACTTGATCGTCGCGTTCGCGGCGGCGGAGACGCCGGGGCTGGCGAAGGCCGCGTTCGAGCTGGCCGACGCGATGAACAAGAACATCCAGAAGTCGATCCTGGAGAACAAGCCGTTCGAGCCGCGGGACGTGTGGATGCGGTACTACCGGCAGGTCCGGGCGATCGCCGCCGTCGCGATGGCCCCGGACGGCAGCCGCCGGTTCGGGTCGGACGAGCACCTGGCGCACTGGGCGGCCGTGTCGAACTTCGACTCGTGGAGCCGCAGCCAGGGGTTCGGGGCGGCGCACTGGACGATCAAGGACAAGTCGATCCTCCACCACCCCGGCCACGGGGAGGACTACCTGTTCCTGAAGACGCCGCTCGCCGGGAACTTCGAGGTGACGTGCGAGCTGCGGAACCAGGGGTGGACGGAGGCCCACGTCCGGTACGGCGGCTACCAGTTCGACCTGAACCACGACTACAAGTCGTACCGGATGCACACCGCCATCCGGCACGACGGCCAGCCGACGACGATCCTCCCGCCGATGAAGCCGGCGGAGAAGAACGTCTATGCGTTCAAGATGGTCGTGAAGGACGGCGTGATGACGTGCTTCGTCGGCGACCGGAAGCTGCACGAGGAGCGGATCGGGGCGAACACCGACCCGTGGCTCGTGCTCCACGGCTTCCACCAGGTCACCGGCGACGTGATGAACCTGAAGATCACCGGCAGCCCGACGGTGCCGGAGAAGATCGACCTCATGGCCGGCGAGGGGTTGCCGCTGTGGCGGCCGTACCTCGGTCAAATCTGGGGCAAGCGGGGCGAGGAAGTGTTCCACGTCGGCCAACAGCCGGACCCGCGGCCGGACGGCAAGCCGGAGGTGCGGACGTTCCCGGAGAACGCCATCTACTACCAGCGGCCGCTCGTGGAGGACGGCAGCGTCGAGTACGAGTTCTACCACGACCCCGGCAAGGCGATGGTTTACCCGATGCTCGACCGGCTGGTCGTGATGCTCGAACCCGACGGGGCGAAGCTGCACTGGCTGACCGACAGTTGGCACGACAAGAGCGGCGTGAAGTTCGACAACCTGACGCCGACCGGTGGGGCGAAGGTCCCGCTGAAGGACAAGCAGTGGAACAAGGGCAAGCTGTCGGTCGTCGGCGACAGGGTGAAGCTAGAGGTGAACGGGACGCCGGTGTTCGAGCGGGACATCGAGCCGACGAACCAGCGGACGTTCGGGTTTTTCCACTACGCGGACCGGACCGAGGCCCGCGTGCGGAACGTGTACCTGACCGGGGAGTGGGCGAAGAAGCTGCCCACCAACGACCAACTCTTTGAACTGAAGAAGTAAGTCCCCGAAAGCCCCGGCACGGCCGTGCCGGGGCTTTCGCCGTTCGGGAGCCTCCGCATGTCCCGCGTTTCCGTTCTCCTGTTATTCGCCCTCGTCGTCGCCCTGCCGGGCGCGGACCCGGCGTCGCCGCCGAAGGCGGACGCCTTCCCCGAGTCGTCGCAGTACGAGGAGAAGCCGGCGACGCTCACGCACGAGGAGGAAGTCCTCGCCGTGCGGTTCTCGCCGGACGGCTCGCTCATCGCCACGGCCTGCGCGAACAAGACGATCGCGCTGTACGAGGCCGCCACCGGGAAGAAACTCGCCACCCTCGCCGAGCACGACGACGCCGTGAGCGCCCTCGCGTTCAACCGCGACGGCACGAAGCTCGCCTCCGCGTCCTACGACAAGTCGGTCCGCGTCTGGGACGTGGGCACGAAGAAGCGGACGAACATCTTCCGCGGGCACGACAACGCCGTGCTGTCCGTCGCGTTCCTGCACGACGGCGTGACCGTCCTGTCAGGCAGCGCCGACAAGACGCTCCGGGTCTGGAACCTGACCACCGGCATGGAGGCGAGCAACTACGAGGAGCACAAGGGGGCCGTCTGGTCCATCGCCGTATCGCCGGACGGCCAGACGTTCGCGACCGGCAGCTCCGACCGCAGGGTCAACCTGTGGAACCTGAAGTTCGAGGTGATCGGCTCGCTCCGCGGGCACACCGGGTTCGTCCGGGCGGTCGCATTCTCGCCGGACGGCAAGCTCCTCGCCTCTGGGTCCGAGGACAACACCGCGAGAATCTGGGACGTGGCGAAGAAGGAAGTCGTTCACACGCTCTCCGGCCACGCGGACATCGTCACGGGCATCGCGTTCTCCCCCCGCGGGCAGGTCGTCGCGAGCGTCAGCGCGGACAAGTCGCTGCGGCTCTGGGAGACGAAGACCGGCGGGCAACTGACGGCGATGGAGGAGGGCCACGGTGAGGCGATCTACGGCGTCGCGTTCGCCCCGAGCGGCCGCATGATCGCGACGGCCAGCGGCGACCGCACCCTCGGGACGTGGACCGCCGCCCTACCGCGGGTTTTCCCGGTCAGCCAGGTCCCGAGCAAGACCGGCGGGACCGGCATCACCGCCCTCTCGCCGGACGGCCGGCGGCTGGCGATGGTCGGCGAAAAGTTTACGATCCACGTCACCGACGCGAAGACGGGCGACCACGTCTGCACCCTGAAGGGCCACCGCGGGACGATCCTGCAACTCGCGTTCTCGCCGGACGGCTCCCGGCTCATCAGCGTGGCCCGCGACCGGCTCGGGTTCCTCTGGGACGCGACCACCGGCAAGCAACTCGCCCCGCTCGACGGCCACCGCGGGGCGGTCCGGGCGGCGGCGTTCGCCCCGGACGGCAAGTCGTTCGTCACCGGCGGCACGGACAAGCGCATCCTCGTGTACGACAACCCGCCGCCGGGGGCCGACTTCAAGGACTTCCGCGAACGCGCCGCGCTCGTCGGCCACGCCGCGACCGTCCTCACGCTCGCCTTTTCGCCGGACGGCAAGTACCTCGCCAGCGGCACGGACGTCCCGAAGAAGAACGCCCCGGCGGAACTGAAGCTCTGGGACCTGGCGGCCGGCGCGGAACTCGGCGGCTGGGCCGATCACACGGCCGAGGTGACGGCCATCGCGTTCCACCCGACGCGGCCGCTGTTCGCGTCCGCCGGGGCCGACCCCGGCGTGCGGGTGTGGGACATCGCCGCGAAGAAGCCGGTCCACTTCCACCGCACGCAGGCGACCGTCGCCTCGATCGCGTTCACCCTCGACGGCGCGGAGCTGCTCCTCGGCACGGTCGGCAAGTCGCTCATCGCGCTCGACACGGCCGGGTGGAGCGAGCAGGCCCGGTTCGTCGGCCACACGACGGCCATCACCGGCATCTTCACGCCGAAGGTCGCGGACAAGGTCGTGTACACCGTCACCGCCGACGCGACGGTCCGCACGTTCAACCTGACGCGGTCGGCGAACGTCGGCACGCGGTTCACCGGCCACGAGAGCTGGGTGTCCTGCCTGATGGTCACGCCGGACGGCAAGAAGCTCGTGTCCGCCGGGTGGGACGGCCTCGTGCGGGTGTGGGACCCGGCGAAGGGCAAGGAGCCGGACGCGATGGAGGACCTGATGGGCAAGGTCCTGTGCATGGCGATGACGCGGGACGGCAAGAAGGTCGTCACCGGCGGCGGGAACGGCGAACTCGTAGTCTGGGCCGTGGACACGCAGGAGCAACTGCTCAAGATCGAGGAGTTCGATGAGGAGGACGACATCACCGCCGTCGCGCTCACGCCGGACGACAAGTTCGTCGTCGCGGGATTGAACGACGGCTCGGTCCGCGTGTACGACATTTCGTCCGGCAAGGAGGTCAAGAAGTTGGCGCTGAAGGACCCGGTGACGGCGCTCGCCCTGACGCCGGACGGGAAGCGGGCGTGGGTCGCGGCCGGGCAGGAGAACGCCGTCGTGCAGTACGACCTCGACACCAAGAAGGAGACGATGCGGCTGAAGGGCCACACCGCCCTCGTCGGCGTGATCCTCTACTCGCCGGACGGCACGAGGTTGCTGACCGGGGCCGCCGAGCGGACGATGCGGCTGTGGGATCCGAAGACCGGGGCGGAGCTGAAGAAGATCGACGCCCACAACGGCGGCGTGAAGGCCGCGTGCTTCACCCGCGACGGGAGGACGATCGTGTCCGTCGGCCTCGACCACGTCAACCGGCTGTGGAACGCCGAGACGGGGCAGGTCATCACGGCCTACGAGGCGCACACGAAAGCGGTCGTCTCGGTCGCCGTCTCTCTAGACGGGAAGACGATTTTCACCGGCGGGGCGGACACATACATCGTCCGCTGGCAGCCGGACGCCGGGCCGAAATAATTTTGAAAAGATTCCCCTTGCAAGTTCAGACAGATTGTCTTACCCTGGGAGCAGTGAATCGCCCGCCGAGGTTATGTCTCCATGCCCCTCCAAGAAAAACCCGACGTGACGGACGCCGAACTGGGCGTCCTGCAGGTTCTGTGGGACGACGGCCCGTCCACGATCCGCCAGCTCACGGACAAGCTCTATCCGGCCGGCGGCACGAGCCACTACGCGACCGTGCAGAAGCTGCTGGAGCGGCTCGAGCAGAAGGGCTGCGTGGCCCGCAACCGGTCGTCGATGACGCACGTGTTCGCGGCCGGCGTCGCCCGCGAGGTGTTCGTCGGCGACCAGGTGCGGGCCGTGGCCGAGCGGCTGTGCGGCGGGGCCATCGCCCCGGTGCTGACGCACCTGCTGCGGACCGAGACGCTCAGCGAAGACGACCGCAAGGAACTCCGTAAGCTGCTCAACGCCCCGCGACCGAAACTGAACTGAATGCCCGGAGGCCGCCATGCCCGCCGTGCCGTTCGATGCCGTCGCCAGCAACCTGATCGTGGCCGCGCTGTTGGCGGTCGTCGCGATCGTGGTCGGCCGTTGGGCGAACCGGCCGTCCCTCGCCCACGTCCTGTGGCTGCTCGTCCTCGTCAAGCTCGTCACCCCGCCGCTGTTCAACGTGCCGGTCCGCGTCCTGCCGCCGGAAGAGGTCGAGCCGGTCGCCGTTGAAACGATCCCCGAACCGCCGAAGGTCGAGGCGAAGGCAGGGCCGATCCCCGAAATCATCATCCAGCCGCAAGAACTGAAGCCGGACTACGTGGCGAAGGTGGAAACCCAGACCGCGGCCGCCGTCCCGCCGCCGGTCGTCCGGCCGTTCCCGTGGCGGTCGGCGTTGCTCGCGACGTGGGCCGCGGGCGGCTTGCTGTGGCTGGCCGCGACGGTGCTGCACGTCCGCCGGTTCGCAAAGTTCCTGCGGTTCGCGACCCCGGCCCCGGACCACTTCACGAAGGAAGTGTCGGCCGTCGCCTCGAAACTCGGCCTCGCCGTCCCCGCCGTGAAGATGCTGCCCGGCGAGGTCGCGCCGTTCGTCTGGTCCGTCGGCACGACGACGCTCTACTTCCCGCTGAACCTGCTCGACCGGCTGACGCCGGAACAGCGGGCGACGGTCGTGGCGCACGAACTCGCCCACGTCTGGCGGCGGGACCACCTCGTCCGGTGGATCGAGATCACGGCCGTCGCGCTGTACTGGTGGTGTCCGCTCGCGTGGTTCGCCCGGCGGGAGTTGCGGCGGCTGGAAGAGGATTGTTGCGATTCCGTCGTCGTGGCCGCGTACCCGGACGCCGGGCCGATCTATGCGTCCGCGATCCTCGACACGATCGACTTCCTGGCCACGGCGAAGGCGACGCCGCGGTTCGCCAGCGCGATGGGCGACGTGAAGTCGCTCCGCGTCCGGCTGACCCGCATCCTCGATGGCGCGACGGCTTCCGGCCTCGGCCGCGGTTCCCGGCTCGTGCTGATCGCGTTCGCCGTCGTGCTGCTCGCCGCTGGCCCGCGGCTCGCCCGGCTGACGGCGATGGCCCTGCCGACCATCGGGCAAGAATTGCCCACGATCATCGACACGCCGTTCGCGGTCGAGACGCCGCTGGAGCCGGTGCAGTACCTGCCGACGCCGATCCGGTTGAAGCTGGCCGACGCGACGGACACGATCCACGCCGCGGCCCTCTCGCCGAACGGCCGCTTCCTCGCGATGGCGACCGGCAACCAAGTCCTCGTCTGGGATTTGGAAACCAAGCGGGTCGTTCACACGCTGGTCGGCCACGCGGACGTGGTGAACGCCGTCGCGTTCTCGCCGGACGGCCGACTCGTCGCGAGCGGCAGCAACGACCACACCGTCAAGGTGTGGGACCTGACCGCCGGCACGCACCGCACGCTGACCGGGCACACGAACTGGGTGCTCGCCGTCGTCTTCTCGCCGGACGGCAGGACCGTCGCCTCGGCGGGGTACGACAAGCGGATTCATCGGTTCGACTTGGCGACGGGCGCGGGCCTACCGCCGCTCGACGGCCACACGGCCGCGGTGCGGGCAATCTCGTTTTCCCCGGACGGCAAGCGACTCGCCTCCGCGAGCGCGGACCAGACGGTGAAGCTGTGGAACTTCGAACAGGGCCGCGAGGAGCGCACGCTCTCCGGCCACGCCGGGGCGGTGCGGGCCGTCTGCTTCAGCCCGGACGGGGCGCGGGTCGCCAGCGGCGGCGAGGACCGCACAGTCCGCGTCTGGAACCCGACGACCGGCACGGCGGTGGCCGTGGCCGCGCCCGAGCCGGTCACGTCGCTGCGGTTCTCGGCCGGCGGGTCGGTCCTGTTCGCGGGAACGTTCGCCGGGCACGTGCTGAACATCAACCCGCAGGCCGGGAAGCTCCGCGGCCCCATCGGGCCGAGCCAGCCGACGCACGCGGACGCGGTCACGGCCGTCCTGCCGTCGCCGACCGGCCACGTCCTGTTCACGGTTTCGCACGACGGCATGGTGCTGGTGTGGCCGTCGGCCGGGCTGCCGGGGTCGCCGCGGCGGACGTTCCGCGGCCACGCCCAGGCCGTCACCGCCCTCGCCCTGTCGGCGGACGGCAAACTGCTCGCCACCGGCAGCGCCGACGGCAGCATCCGCGTCTGGGCCGTCGGTACGGCGACCGAGGCCGCGAAGCTCGACGGGCACACCGGCGGCGTCAGCTCGCTATTGTTCCTCAGCGAGAACCGCCTCCTGTCCGTCGGCCTCGACGAGCGGGTCCGGGTGTGGGACATCGCCAAGAAGCAGCAGGTCCGCACGCTGATCGTGCCCGCGTCCGATGTGAAGATCGCGCTGTCGCCGACGAGCAAGACCCTCGCCGTGACCGGGCCGAAAGTGGCGGGCGTCATGCTCTGGGACATCGAGTCCGGCCAACTGCTCCGGCGGATCGCCCCGCGGCTGGACAACCTGACGGCCGTGGCGTTCACCCCGGACGGCAAGAAGCTCGCCCTCGGCACCAGCACCGGCGACCTGATCCTCTGCCAACTGCCGACCGGCAAGGAGGAGCAGCGGGTGGCCGCGACCGACCGCGGGGCCGTCGATCAGATCGTCTTCACGAAGGACGGCGCGCGGGCGGCGGTGGTGGTGAACCGCGACGCCGAGGGCGAGTCGGCCGGGCGGAACGACGTGACGTTCTGGGACGTGTGGACGCGGGCGATGCACGACGGCCCGGCCTTCGCCCACAACGGCCGTGTCCACGCCGTCGCGTTCGACCCGACGGAGACGAAGGTGCTGACCGCCGGGCACGACGGGCAAATCTACGAATGGGACCTCGCGACCGGCCGCCGGACGCAGGCCTTGCACGGCCACCGGGAGGCCGTCGTCAACCTCGTCACGGCCGCCGACGGCAAGGCGCTCGTCTCGGCCGGGGACCACGTCGCGAAGCTGTGGGACTGGCCGCCGGAGAAACTGCCATGAAAAAGCTGCTCGCGGTATTGCTCCTCGCGGCCGGGCTGCCCGCCGCCGCCGGGGACCGGGAGGCCGCGCCTTCACTCGCCAAGCTAATCGACCGGTACGTGGACGAGAAGCTCGCCGCGGAGAAGGTTCCGGCCGCGCCGCGGTCGGACGACGCGACGTTCTTCCGCCGGATCAACCTCGCGCTCGCCGGGCGGATCGCGACGCCGGCCGCGGTCCGGGCGTTCGTCGCGGACAAGGCCGCGGACAAGCGGGCGAAGGCCGTCGAAAGGCTCATGACCTCGGCCGCGTTCGCAACGCACATGACAACGACCTGGCGGGGCTGGCTGCTGCCGGAGGCCGTGACGACGCCGGAAGTCGCCACCGCCGTCCCCGGCTTCGAGGCGTGGCTGCGAAACCGTATCCTCGCGAACCAGCCGCTCGACAAGACGGTGCAAGAACTCGTCGGGTTCCCGCTCGACGCCCGGCAGGCGTCCGCCCGCCCGCAGACGATGGCCGGGCAGGACGACACGACGACGCCGATCGCCTTCTACAACGCGAAGGAGGGAAAGGCCGAGAACCTCGCGGCCGCCACCGCCCGGCTGTTCCTCGGCGTGCAGCTCGAGTGCGCCCAGTGCCACAACCACCCGTTCGCGAAGTGGAGCCGGGAGCAGTTCTGGGGCCTCGCCGCGTTCTACGGCGGCGTCACCCGGCAGGACGGCGGCCTCCGCGAACTGCCGAACCGCCGCGAGATGTCGATCCCGAACACCGACCGTACCGTCCCGGCCACGTTCCTCGACGACAAGGAACCCGCGTGGCAGTTCAAGAAGAGTCCCCGCGTCACGCTGGCCGAGTGGATCGTGGCGAAGGACAACCCGTTCTTCGCGAAGGCGGCGGTGAACCGGCTGTGGGGCCTCATGTTCGGCGTCGGCATCGTGGACCCGGTGGACGACTTCAACGAGAAGAACCTGCCGAGCCACCCGGAACTGCTCGACTCGCTCGCCGCCGCGTTCGTCGAGTCCGGGTTCGACACGAAGTTCGTCCTGGAGGCGATCTGCCTGAGCGAGGCGTACCAGCGGGCCAGCACGGTCACGGACCCAAAGCAGAAGGACCCCCGGCTGTTCGCCTGCTTCCCGGTGCAGGGGCTGACGCCGGAGCAACTGTTCGACAGCCTGTCGGTCGTCGTCGGCACGCCACTGGAAGGGCCGGGAGGCAACTACCTCGCGGCGAACGGCAGCCCGAAGCGGCAGTTCCTGGAGACGTTCAACCGGATGGGCAAGCCGACGGAAACGCAGACGACGATCCTGCAAGCCCTGACGCTCATGAACGGCGGCCTCGTCGGCGACGCGACGACGGCGAAGGCGGGCCGCACGCTGTCCGCGATCCTGGAACTGCCCGGCCTCTCGACCGCGGACCGGGTCGAGGCGATCTACCTGACGGTGCTAAACCGCTCGCCGACGAAGGCGGAGTTCGCCCGCGCCGAGAAGTACGTCGCGGACGGCAAGGAAGACCGCTACGCCGACGTGCTGTGGGTGCTGATGAACGGCATCGAGTTCCGCACGAGCCACTGACCCCTGACTTCCGAAGTCCGGCTTCGACTTCGGAAGTCGATCGCGAGCGAAGACGTATTCCCGCAGGTACTCGTTGCCCTTGAACTTCCGAAGTCGAAGCCGGACTTCGGAAGTCGGGTTCAGAAATACCGTCCCGGAGGCTCCCTCATGTCCCGCTTTGACGCCTACTTCTCGCGCCGCGACGCGGTCAAGCTCGCGACCACGGTGTCCGTCTCCGGGTGGCTCGGCCATCTGGCGCGGGCCGCCGGGACCAGCCCGGACCGCAAGCGGTCGTGCATCCTCCTCTGGATGTCCGGCGGCCCGGCCACCATCGACCTCTGGGACCTGAAGCCGGGCCACGCGAACGGCGGCCCGTACAAGGAGATCGAAACCGCCGCCCCCGGCCTGAAGTTCGGCGAGCACCTTCCGAAGCTGGCCGCGCACGCGAAGAGCATGGCCGTCCTGCGGGGGATGAGCACGAAGGAAGGCGACCACGGCCGGGCGACGTACCTGCTCCGCACGGGCACGCTGCCGCAGGGGGCGATCGACTTCCCGGCCCTCGGGGCGCTGGTGGCGAAGGAACTCCAGCGCGAGGGCGTGGACCTGCCCCCGTTCGTCAGCATCGCGCCGCAGCGGTTCCTGTCGCAGAACGCCTTCGGCCCCGGCTTCCTCGGCCCGCAGTTCTCGCCGCTGATCGTCGCAGACGGGCAGGCCGCGCGGGTCGGGGCCGGCGACGGGCAGGACAACTCGGACAACCAGTTGCGGGTGCAGAACCTCGGCCGGTACGCCGGGGTGAACGGCCAGCGGGCGGACGACCGGCTCGCGCTCATGAAGGACCTCGAAGGCGGGTTCCTCGACGCCCGGCCGGGGGCCACGGCGGACAGCCACAAGACCGCCTACGACGCGGCCGTGCGGCTGATGAAGCCGGAGACGGCGAAGGCGTTCGACCTGACCGGCGAGAAGAAGGAACTCCGCGACAAGTACGGCCGCAACCTGTTCGGCCAGGGCTGCCTGCTCGCCCGGCGGTTGGTCGAGCGGGGCGTCCCGTTCGTGGAAGTCACCCTCGACGGCTGGGACACGCACGCCCAGAACTTCGACGCGGTGAAGAACCTGTGCGGCGTCCTCGACCCGGCGTGGGCCACGCTGATGGCCGACCTCAAGGACCGCGGCCTGCTCGACACGACCACCGTGGTCTGGATGGGGGAGTTTGGCCGCACGCCGAAGATCAACCCGCAACGCGGCCGCGATCACTTCCCGGATGCGTGGTCGGCGGTCGTCGCCGGCGGCGGGATCAAGGGCGGGCAGGCGGTCGGCAAGACGAACGCGGCCGGCACGAAGGTCGAGGAGCGGCCGACGACCGTACCGGACCTGCTGGCGACCGTGTGCAAGGCCCTCGGCATCGACCCGGCGAAGCAGAACATGTCGAACGTCGGCCGCCCGATTCGGATCGTCGATCAGGCCGCCCAACCCGTCGCCGAGGTGCTGGCATGAGGCGCTTCCTTTCCGCCGCCGTCGTCGGGCTGACGGCGGCGACCGCCCCCGCCGCGGACGTGTCGTCCGCGAACGTGGCGTACTTCGCCCCGAACGCCCCCGGCATCGTCCGGTTCGAGGTGATGCTCGACGGCAAGCCGGTCGAGCCGCGGTGGGCCGACGCGACGGACAAGCTGTTCGCGTGGCTCGACCGGGACGGCAACGGCACGCTCGACGAGAAGGAGCGGGCGCTGCTGAACGCGCAGACCGGCCGCCGCCGGCCGGACGCGCCGGCCGCCGTCGTTGTGGACGCGGAAATCGCCGGGCGGCTGCGGTTCGACAAGAAGGACCAGGCCGTCGAGCCGGCGGCGTTCAAGGACGCGCTGAAGGCCGCCGGGTTCGGGCCGCTGACCGTGCAGTTCCTGGCGTCCCGCGCCGAGTCGGCCGCGCTGACGAACGCCCTATTCCGCCACCTCGACGCCGACGGCGACGCGAAGCTGTCCGTCGACGAACTGGCCGCCGCCCGCGAGCGGACGGAAGTGTTGGACGTGAACGAGGACGAGTGGCTGTCCACGCCGGAGTTGCTCGCCCGCGCCGTCGTCGCGAACCGGCAGCAGGTCCTCGCGGCCCCCGCCCGCCGCCCGCAGGCGGACGTGTCGGAAACCGTCCCGAACGACATGCTGCTCCTGAACGGCCAGGCCCTTCCCGCGGTGAAGCAACTGCTCGCCCGCGGCAAGGCGAAGGCGAACTCGCTTTCGCGGGCCGACCTCGGCATGACCGAGAAGGCGTTCGCCCCCTTCGACCGCGACGGCAACGGCCAACTCGACACGGACGAACTCCTCGCGTGGCTGAAGCAGCCGCCGATGTTCACCGTGGCCGTTTCACTTTCCACCGACCCGGCGAAGGCAGTCGCAACGTCGGCCGGCGTGACGTTGGTGAACGGCACGCGGTTCGACGTGTCCGCCCCCGGCGGCACGGCGGGCCAGGAGTGGGCTGCGACCGCGTCGCAACTCAAGGCCGCCTTCAAGGGCGCGGCGAAGGACGGCGTCGTCGAGAAGGCCAACCTCAAGGACCAACCCGTCCTCTCGGGCACGTTCGCGTTCCTGGACCGCAACGCCGACGACAAGTTGGACGAGAAAGAACTGACGGCCGCGACCGACCTGCTGACGCAGCTGGCCGCGTGCCGGGCGACGGTGACCGTGACCGACCAGGGCCGCGGGCTGATGGAACTGATTGACGCGAACCGCGACGGGCAACTCTCGCTCCGGGAGCAGGCCGCGATCCCCGGCGTGGTGAAGCCGATCCTCGCGAAGGACGGCACGCTCGGCAGAGCCGACGTGCCGCGGCTGCTGGCCGTGCAATCGGGCTACGCCGGGTTCCGGATGCTGACGACGGCGGCGACCGACGGCGTGGTGCAGTTCGTCGGCGGCATGGTCGCCCCGCAACCGCCGGCCGCGAAGCGGAGCGGCCCGGCGTGGTTCCTGAAAACGGACCGCAACGGCGACGGCGACGTGTCGCCGAAGGAGTTCCTGGGGCCGCTGGGGATGTTCCAGAAATTCGACGCCGACGGGGACGGGTTGATCTCAGCGGACGAGGCGAGGGCCGCGAAGTAGCGACATGTCTCGTTTGTGGTCCGTGGCTTCAAAATGAGCAGAATGCCTGCTTTCACAAGCGGGCATTCTTTTTTTAGCATCCCTTGTTGCGGTCTTTCCAACCCCACATCAACAACCAAGCCACATCGTGAAGAATTGCGGTCAGTTCCCATAT
This sequence comes from Limnoglobus sp., assembly GCF_059499385.1. Taxonomy (NCBI): domain Bacteria; kingdom Pseudomonadati; phylum Planctomycetota; class Planctomycetia; order Gemmatales; family Gemmataceae; genus Limnoglobus; species Limnoglobus sp. The sequence goes on from NZ_JCABYM010000081.1 coordinate 232,942, forward strand.
CGGCAACTCGGCGACGAACACCTGACCGCGTTCAGAAGGCATGGGGTGGTCTGGACGCAGAAACGAGAATGGAAGGATTGCCATGTCGTGATGACGGAAAAGCAGCATGCCGACATTGTCGGCGGTGACACCCCATTTCATGAACTTACTGGCCCGCCATTCTGCGTCGTCGAAAGCGTCAGCGTTTGCCTTGAGTCGACGGTAATTGTCGGTTGCCGATAACTCAGGATACGGAAGCGGACGCTGGTTGATCTGAGGGTTGAGGAGCAGTTTTCGGAGCGATTCGGCCACCACACCCGCGAAGACAGGGACGTAAACTTGGTTGTCTTCGCACGTCAGCCAGCAACCGGCTGCGTACACATCGACCACCCGCCGCGAGCCATCGGTTTCCCGGTTGACATCACGAACGACCATAGCGAAGCGTGAGAGGTTGCCGAACGTCTGGCCCACGACGGGTTACCTCCGAAGGCTCCGAACGGAAGTTCAGACCGCCCCTAGCGCCAGCGAGCAGTTGTGGCCGCCGAAGCCGAAGCTGTTCGACAGCACCTTCGTCACCCGCACCTCCCGCGGGGCGTTCGGCACGTAGTCCAGGTCGCACTCCGGGTCCGGCGTCGCGTGGTTGATCGTCGGGTGGATCACGCCCGCCTTCATCATCAGCGCGCACGCCACCGCCTCGACGCCGCCGCTCGCGCCGAGCAGGTGGCCGATCATGCTCTTCGTGCTCGACACCATCAACTTCTTCGCGTGGTCGCCGAAGACTTGCTTCATCGCTTTCGTCTCGGCCACGTCGCCGAGGCCGGTGCTCGTGCCGTGGGCGTTCAGGTACTGGACCTCGTTCAGGTTCCACCCGGCCTCGCGGCAGGCCGCCCGCATCGCCTCGGCCGCGCCGATCCCGTCCTCGTGCGGGGCCGTGATGTGGTAGGCGTCGGCCGTGTTTCCGCAGCCAAGCAGCTCGCAATAGACCTTCGCGCCGCGGGCTTTCGCGTGCTCGTACTCCTCAAGGACCAGGATGCCCGCCCCCTCGCTCAGCACGAACCCGTCGCGGTCCTTCTCGAACGGGCGGCTGGCGTGGGCCGGGTCGTCGTTGCGGTGGGACAGCGCCCGCGCGGCGATGAACCCGCCGAGGCCGGTCGGCGTGATGGCCGCCTCCGCCCCGCCGGACACGATCACGTCCGCGAACCCGTACTGGATTTGCCGCATCGAGTCGCCCATCGCGTGGGCGGCGGACGAGCAGGCCGTGCTGACCGTCGTGTTCGGCCCGCGGAGGCCGTACCGGATGCTGATGTTGCCGCTCGCCGCGTTCGGGATCATCTTCGGGATGACGAACGGCGACATCCGGTCCGGCCCCTTGCTCAAGAGCGTCCCGTGGCCGTCCTCGAACTCGGCGAGGCCGCCGACGCCGCTGCCGATGATGCACCCCGCGCGGAACGGGTCGTACTTGGCGAAGTCGATGCCGCTATCGACGACCGCCTCGTGCGCGGCGTACAGCGCGAACTGGGCGAACCGGTCGAGCCGCCGGACGGACTTGGTGTCGATCACCGGTTCCGGCTTGAAGTTCTTGACTTCCCCGCCGAACCGGACCTTGAACTTGGACACGTCGAACAGGGTGAGGGGCGCGATGCCGCTCTTGCCGGCGAGCAGGCCCCGCCAGTAGTCCGGCACGGAGTTCGCGAGCGGGTTGACGGTTCCCAGTCCGGTGACGACGACGCGGCGGCGGGTCATCGCGGCCTCACAAAAAAAGAAAAACGGCCGCGCCGGGTCGGAAGGGGGTCCGGTCCCGCGGCGGCCGTCGGCTTACTTCGCGCCGCCGTCCTTGTTCTTGACGGCGATCTTGATGTGCTCGACCGCCTCCCCGACCGTCTTGATCTTCTCGGCCTGGTCGTCGGGGATTTGGATGTCGAACTCCTCCTCCAGTTCCATCACCAGCTCGACGATGTCCAGCGAGTCGGCCCCGATGTCCTCGATGAAGCTGGTCTTGTCCGTCACCTGGTCCTTGTTCACGGCCAGGTGCTCGCAGACGATGTCGATGACCTTTTGGCGAATTTGCTCGTCGGACACGCTTCGTTCCTCCAGGGCGGCGGGAGTCTCGTTCCACCGGCAGCGCGGGTGGGGTCCGCCACGATTTCGTCGGTGTTTTGGGGCCGCTGAACGTCCAGTATTCGGCGGTCTGGTGTGGGCTGGCGGGCAGTCCGTGGGGGAGAATTTACGGAGGCTGGGCCGAAAAGAAAAGGGCACTCCCCCGGCGATCAGGCCGTCACGTTTACGATTTCGGCCTTCCGGTTCACCCGCTTGAGCAACCCGGCCAGCACGCGGCCGGGGCCGATCTCGTAGAACTTGTCCGCCCCGTCCGCCAAGAGGCCGCGGAGCGTCTCTTCCCACCGCACGGGGGACAACACTTGTCGGACGAGCAACTCGCGAATTCTCGCCGGGTCGGTCTGCGGCTTCGCGTCCACGTTCGACCAAACCGGGACCCGCGGCGGCTTGACCTCCACGCCGGCGAGGACGGCCGCGAGCTTGTCGTCGGCCGGTTTCATCAACGTCGTGTGGAACGCCCCGGCGACGGCCAGGCGGATCGCCCGCAGGTTCCGCGACTCGGCGATGCGGCAGACTTCGTCGATGGCGGCCGCCGAGCCGGAGACGACGGTATTACCGGGGCAGAGCAGGTTGGCGACCTCGATCGTTCCGGCCGACTTCGCCTCGGCGACGAGCGTTTCGACCTCGGCCACTTCCAACCCGATGATGCTGGCCATGCCGCTGGGCGTCGCCTCGGCCGCGGCCTGCATCGCCTCGCCGCGGGCCTTCACGACCTTCAGCCCGTCCGCGAACGACAGCGCCCCGGCGAACACGAGGGCCGTGTACTCGCCCAGGCTCAGCCCGGCCGTGGCGAAGACGCCCGCCGCCGCGTCCGGGGCGGTCGCCTTCAGTTGCTCGAGCGCGGCGAGGCTGGCGACGAAGATGGCGGGCTGGCTCACGTCCGTGGCGTTCAGCCGCTCGGCCGGGCCGTGGACGCAGACGTGCAGCAGGTCGTACCCGAGGAAGGCGCTGGCTTGGTCGAACAGCGCTTTCGCGACGGGGGACGACTCGCACAAGGCCCCGGCCATGCCGACGTGCTGGGCCCCCTGGCCGGGGAAGAGGAACGCGGTGCGGGACATGGTTCGTCTCAGTCGTTGGTCGTCGGAAGGGTTTCCAGCTCGGCGACGATCTTCTCGTTCAGCTTCACCCGCACGTCCTGGGCGGCCACCCCAATCGCGTTGGCGATGGCCCGGTCCTTTGACGACCCGTGGCAGATGATGCACACGCCGTCGATGCCGAGCAGCGGCGCGCCGCCGAACGCGCTGTAGTGGTACTTCTGCACCATCCCGTGCAGGGCCTTCTTCGCCGCGTCCGCTTCCTGGTTCAACGCGCCGATCACTTCCTGGCCGACCATGCCCATGACGAACTCGAACAGCCCTTGCGACAGCTTGATGATGACGTTGCCGACGAACCCGTCGGTGACGACGACATCGACCTTCCCGGCGTGCAGGTCGCGGCCCTCAATGTTGCCGAGGAACCGGTCCTTCAAGTTGCTACCGCGGAAGAGGCTGTAGGTTTCCTGGACGAGGTCGTGGCCCTTGCCCTCCTCCTCGCCGACGTTCATGAGGCCGATGGTCGGGCGGTCGATGCCCAGCATGTGCTTGGCGAAAACGCTGCCCATCGCGCCGTATTCCAGCAGGTGGCGGGGCTTCGGGAAGACGTTCGCGCCCACGTCCATGATGACGCAGCGGCCCTTCGCCGTCGGCATGACGGTGGCGATGCCGGGCCGGTGGACGCACTTGAGGAACTTGCGGAGGAACAGCCCGCCGGCCACGACCGCCCCGGTGTTCCCGGCGGAGACGAGGCCGTCCACCTTCTTGGCGGCGAGAAGGCCCCAGCACTTCGCGATCGAGTTGTCCGGCTTCGCCCGCATCGCCTCGGCCGGCTTCTCGTTCATGCCGACGGTTTGCGAGGCGTGGACGACTTCCAGCCGGTCCGCGGGGTGGTCGCCGACCGCCGCGAGTTGTTCGCGGACGGCCGGTTCGTCGCCGACGAGGACGAGGGTGAGGTCCGGCGAGGCGTGGAGGGCCTGGACCGCCCCGGCGACGTTGGGCGCGGGGCCGTGGTCGCCCCCCATCGCGTCGAGAGCGATCCGCATGGCTTAGCTTCCCTCGGCGTCGGCCGTCTTGACGACCACGGCGTCGCGGCCCTGGTAGAACCCGCAGTTCGCGCAGACGCGGTGCGGCAGGACGGGTTCGTTGCACCGCGGGCAGTACTGCACGCCCATGCTCTTCTTGTGGTGGTGGCTGCGCCGCATCCCCTGCTTGGACTTCGACGTGCGCCGTTTCGGAACCGCCATGAGACTGTCTCGGTTATTCGGGTCGGAAAACTACAAGGCTGTCATCTTAGAGCCGTGCGAACGAGCGTCAACTGACAGTGACGGTTATAGCTCGCCGCCGGTCATATAGCGGTGTGCTTGCCCACCGTGCGGGTTCGAGTCTTCGAGAACCCGCACCACCTTCCTCCCACAGGAACTGTCCGCAGTGGGAGAAACGTCCCCGTGGGAGAAACGCCGAGTCGCCCGCGATAACGTCGTCGCGATGGGAGAAACGTTCCCGATCGAGGAACGCCCTCGCGGGTCTCGCAAAGCCTCGCCCCGCACGGTGGGCAAGCCCACCGCCATATGACGGATATCTTCCCCGTTCTCGTTGCTGAACGTGAGGCGCGCGGTTAAATGACCGCACACCCTGGGAGAACCCGCGTGGACCAACTCTGGGCCCCCTGGCGGCTGAGTTACGCCGCCACCCCGCGGCCGAAAGTCGAGAACGATTGCTTCGTCTGCCGCGGCCTGGCGGAAGCCGACGACCGCGCCAACCTCATCGTCCTTCGCACGGAACTGTCCGTTGGGGTGTTGAACCGGTTCCCGTACAACAACGGCCACCTGCTCGTCTGCCCCCGAAGTCACAAGGGCGGCCTCGAAGACCTGTCCGACGCCGAATCGCTCGACTTGCAGAAGTTGCTCATCCGCCTTACGGCCGCCCTGAAAACGGCGATCAACCCGGACGGGTTCAACGTCGGGCTGAACCTCGGCCGCGTCGCCGGAGCGGGGCTGCCGGGGCACCTGCACTGGCACGTCGTCCCCCGGTGGCACGGCGACACCAACTTCATGCCTGTACTGACGGACACGAAAGTGATCGTGCAGTCCCTCGACTCGCTGTATGATGTGTTGAAGCAGACCCTGTGATCCCGTCCGCGGTTTCATGATGTCCGATCCCGTCCGTTCCGTCGGCGACTGGCAGGCGTTCGAGGAAGCGTGGCTGGCCCCCTACGCGATGCGGGCGGCGGCCAGCCGCGGCCGCCGGCACGCCGAGCCGCCGCACCCGTTCCGGTCGCTGTTCCAGCGGGACCGCGAGCGGATCGTTCACAGTTCCGCGTTCCGCCGCATGACGGGGAAGACGCAGGTGCTGGTCGCGTCCGTGAACGACCACCACCGCACCCGGCTGACGCACACGCTCGAAGTCACGCAGGTGGCCCGCACCGCCGCACGGCGGTTGCGGCTGAACGAGGACTTGACCGAAGCGATTGCCCTCGCGCATGACATCGGCCACCCGCCGTTCGGCCACGCCGGGGAGGAGGCGCTCAACGCCTGCCTGAAGGACCACGGCGGGTTCAACCACAACCTCTACGGCCTGCGGCGGGTCGATGAGCTGGAGGAACGCTACCCGGAGTTCCCCGGCCTGAACCTGTCGTTTGAAGTCCGCGAGTCGTTCGTCCAACACGGCAAGAAACTCGACGGCCCGGAGGCGGCCGAGTTCCAGGACGCCGGCGCGCCGCTGCTGGAGGCGCAGCTCGTGGACGTGGTGGACAGCATCGCCTACGACACGCACGACGTGGACGACGCCCTCGGCCTCGGGTTCGTGACGTTCGAGGACCTCCGCGAGGTCGAGTTCTGGCAACTGACGGTCGAAGCGGTTAAGCGGGTCCATCCGACGTTGACGGGCAACCCGCTCCGCACGGCCGTCGTCCGCGAGCTGCTGGCGTCGCAGGTGAACGACCTGCTCGAAGAAACGGCCCGCCGACTGAACCAAGAGAACGTCCGCGGCGTCGAAGACGTAAGGTCGGCCGGGTATCCGCTCGTCGGGCTGAGCTTGAAGATGGAACTTCTCAAGCGCGGGCTGGAGGTGTTCCTCCGCGACCGCGTGTACCGCCACCACCGCGTACTGCGGATGACGGCGAACGGGAAGCGGATTTTACGCATGTTGTTCGAGGAGTACGTGAACGGCCCGGAATTGCTTCCTGACCGCCAGCGCCGCCGCTGGGCCGGCGCGACGTTCCCGTCCGGCCCGGAACTGCCCGGCCGGACGACGGTGGCGTCCCTCGAACGGGTCGTTGCCGATTACCTGGCCGGGATGACCGACCGGTTCGCCCAGCAGGAGTACCGCCGGCTGTTCCAGCCGACAACGGACCTATAAGTCAGATTTATCGCCACGGCACACTCTCCGAGGTTCCTCATGCTCTTGTGGCTCTTGCGGATTTGCTACATCGCACTCTTGCTCGGGGCGGCGGCGTTCACGTTCGTGACCATGTACGATCCGAACGTCGGCGGCGGCGTCCTCCCCGCGGTCCTCGGCACGGTCGCCGTCCTCGCCCTCGGCGGCGTCATCATCTGGACCGACCTCCGCGAGAAGGAGAAGGACCTGAAGGTCATCTCCGCGACGTTCTTCGGCCTGCTGTTCGGCCTGCTCGTCGGCCAACTGATCGCGTTCCCGGTCGAGCCGGTCATCCGCGCCGTCTGCGCCGGGTTCACCGAGGCGACGCAGCAGCAGCTCGTGAACGTGTCGCGGCTGCTGATTACGATGATTTGTTGCTACGCGACGATTTCGCTGCTCTTGCAGACGCGGGACGAGTTTCGGTTCATTATCCCTTACGTCGAATTTTCCAAGCAGGTCAAGGGCGGGCGGGCGCTGGTCCTGGATACCAGCGTCATCATCGACGGCCGGATCGCGGACGTGTGCGATACTCGAATGATCGACACGAAGCTGGTCGTCCCGCGGTTCGTCCTGAACGAGTTGCAGGCCATCGCGGACAGCAGCGACAAGATGAAGCGGAACCGCGGCCGCCGCGGGTTGGACATCCTGAAGCGGCTCCAAAGCAACCCGAAGATCGAACTCGTCGTGCAGGACAGCGTCGGCGAGGTGAAGACCGGCGAGAAGGTGAAGGTCGATGAGCGGCTCGTGCTGTTCACGAAGGCGATCGGCGGCCGGGTCGTCACCAACGACTTCAACCTGAACAAGATCGCCCAACTGCAGGGCGTCGATGTCATCAACCTGAACGAGGTCGCGAACGCGCTGAAGACGGTCGCGCTGCCGGGCGAGTACCTGCAACTGAAGGTGGCGAAGGCCGGCGACCAGCCGGGCCAGGGCGTCGGGTATCTGGACGACGGCACGATGGTCGTCATCGAACAGGGCCGCAACCAGATCGGCAACGAGGTGTCCATCATCGTCACCAGCGTACTGCAAACGCCGGCCGGGCGGATGATCTTCGGCCGGATGGAGGCGCGGCCGTCGGGCAGCTTCGTCCCGGTCGGGTCGAGCGGCAGCTACCAGCCGGTGCAGACGACCGGGAACACGAGCGCGACGCACCGGCCGGTGACGCTCGACACGCCGGGGCCGACGCCGCCGGTGAAGCCGAACACGGAACCGCCGAAATCGTAACGGCCGGACGCCGAATCGCGGGAGGAACCCACGGGATCGCCGTGGGTTCTTTCGTTTCATGACCGAGGGTTTCCATGACACTGCGGACGTGGCTGTTGGCGAGTTGCGGGCTGGCCCTGGTGGGCATCGGGTACGGCGTCACCGCCGACCCGCCGAAGGCGACGCCGGCGAAGGCGGGCGACGACACCGCGCTCGTCGAGCGCGTCGTCGCAGCCCGGAAGGAGTACCAGAACTCGCTCGTCGCTCTCTACGAGTACTACGCGAAGACCGGCGACAAGGAGCGGGCGCGGTGGGTGGAGGAGGAGCTGAAGGCGTACCACCTGAGCGGTAAGCCGTCGTACCGGCTGGACATCTCGGACGTGCCGCCGCCGACGCTGGAGGCGAAGAACAACCGGCCGGAGGCGAACACCCTGTTCCGCACGGCGAAGGAGTACAAGGGCAAGGGGCTGGGCACCGAGTACACGCTCAACCAGCGGCGGGCGGAGATCGTGTTCCAGGAAATCCTGACCAAGTACCCGGACAGCGACAAGATCGCGGACGTGGCCTACGAACTGGGCGACCTGTACGAGGGCCGCTCGTACAAGCAGTACCACCGGGCCGCGGCGTACTACGAGCGGGCATACCAGTGGCGGAAGGGCACGTCCACGGACGCCCGCCTCCGGGCCGCGCGGCTATACGACAAGCAGTTGAACGAGCGGTCGAAGGCGATCGAGCTGTACCGCGAGGTGATGCAGAACGACGCCGACAAGGAGCGGATGAAGGAGGCCGAGAAGCGGCTCGCGGAGCTGACCAGCACGCGGAAATAGAAAGTCGGTAATCCTGGGACCGCGGGCGTCTCGCCCGCTTCGCTCCCCGCCCGTGAAGGCTGATTCCGGCGCGTGGAAGGTGGGCGGGCGGGACGCCCGCGGTCCCAGGTTGCCGTAGAATGCCCGCATGTCGTCGCGCTCCCTCCGCCGGTTCGCCGCCCTCTCGATCCTTGCCGCGGTCACCACCATAGGGATGAAATCGGCCGCGTACCTGCTCACCGGGTCCGTCGGCCTCCTCTCGGACGCGCTGGAATCCGGCGTCAACCTCCTCGCCGCGGTCACGGCCTATTTCTCGCTCTGGTACTCGGCCCGGCCCGCGGACGAGACGCACACGTTCGGCCACGAGAAGATCGAGTACTTCGCCAGCGGCCTCGAAGGCGTGCTCATCCTCGTCGCCGGCCTCGGCACGGCCGGCTACGCCGTCGAGCGGCTGATCCGGCCGCAGCCGTTGCAGGCCCTCGAACTCGGCACGGGGATCGCGCTGGCCGCGACGCTCGTGAACCTCGTCGTCGCGCGAACCCTCCTCCGCGTCGGCCGGGCAAACAACTCCGTCGTCCTCGAAGCCGACGGCCACCACCTGATGACGGACGTGTTCACGTCCGCCGGGATCGTCGGCGGGCTGGCCCTCGTCACCCTCACCGGCGTGACCGTCCTCGACCCGTTGCTCGCCATCTTCGTCGGGCTGAACATCCTCCGCACCGGCGTCCGGCTTATGCGGCGGTCGTTCAACGGCCTCATGGACCACTCGCTCCCAAACGACGAACAGAAGAAGCTCCGCGACGCGATCCGCGCCTTGCTGCCGGAGGGGACCGACTTCCACGCCCTGCGGACGCGGCAGGCCGGGGCGACGACGTTCGCCGAGTTCCACCTGCTCGTGTCCGGCGGCATGTCGGTGCGGGACGCGCACAAGCTGGCCCACGCGGTCGAGGACCAACTCCGCGGCGCGATGCCCGGTCTGGCCGTCACGATTCACATCGAACCGATTGAAGACGAGTCGTCGTGGGAGCAGGTCGAACTCGCGCGGCTGGGCGAACTGAGTTCGCCGACGGAGGCGAAGCCGTGACGGAACTCTTCACCGACCCGGCGCTGCGGACGGTCGCCCTCGGCACGGCCGCGGTCGGCGGGCTGGCCGGGTTCATCGGCACGTTCGCCGTCGTCCGCCGACAGAGTCTGCAAGGCGACGCCGTCTCGCACGCGGCCCTGCCCGGCTTGGCGCTCGCGTTCCTGGTCGGGGCGCGGTCGCCGGTCGTCCTCGTCCTCGGCGCGGCGGCCGCGGGGTGGGTGGCGATGGCCCTGGTCGGCGGCCTCAGCCGCGGCCGCCGCGTGACGTTCGACGCCGCCCTCGGCGGCACGCTCGCCGTCTTCTTCGGCGTCGGCCTCGCGGTGCTGACGTACATCAAGAAGCACGTGCGCGGCTCGGCCGAGCACGGCCTCGAACGCTACCTGTTCGGCCAGGCGGCGACGCTCCGCGAAACCGACGTGTGGGCCGTCCTCGGCGTCGCCGGGCTGACCGTCGGCGTCGTGCTGCTGTTGTGGAAGCCGTTCAAGTTGTTGAGCTTCGACCCGGACTACGCGGCCGTGCAGGGGTGGCCGGTCCGCCTGCTCGACCTGCTGCTCACGTCGTTGTTGGTGCTGACGGTCGTGGTCGGGTTGCAGGCCGTCGGCGTCGTGCTGATGAGTTCGCTGCTCGTCGCGCCGGCGGTGGCCGCGAAGCAGTTCCTGCACCGGCTCGGCCCGCTGACGGCGCTGGCGGCGGCGTTCGGCGCGGCCGCCGGGTTCGCCGGGACGGTCGGCAGCCACGTCCTGTCGCAAGACGGCCGTACGCTCCCGACCGGGCCGATGATCGTGCTGTGCGCCACCGCGATCGTCGCCGTCTCGCTCGCCTGGGCGATGACGCGATCTCGCGTCCTACCACGACCGGGGGCGGCATGACCCTGTTCCCGCACCTCTCGACGGAGCTGAACGAGACGGTCTACACGATGGCCGCCGTCGCCGCGGCGTGCGCCGTGCCCGGCGTGTTCCTCGTGCTGCGGAAGATGGTCCTCGTCGGCGACGCGATCAGCCACGTCCTCTTGCTCGGCATCGTGCTGGCGTACTTCGTCGTGAAGGACGCGGCGTCGCCGGTGCTGTTCTTCGGCGCGGCGGCCGTCGGCGTGTTGACCGTCGCGGTCGTCGAGGCCCTACACCGGACGCGGCTGCTGAAGGAGGACGCGGCCATCGGCCTCGTGTTCCCGGCGATGTTCAGCCTCGGCACGCTGCTCGCGTCGATGTACCTTCGCAACACGCACCTGGACGTGGACCGCGTGCTGCTCGGCTCCGCGGAGCTGGCGTTCCGCGACAGATTCACGCTCGGCGGCCGCGACCTCGGCCCCCGCGGGCTGGTCGTGTCCCTGCTGACGCTCACGGCGTTCGCGCTGCTCGTCGGCCTCTTCTACAAGGAACTGAAGCTCTGCACGTTCGACGCGGGGCTGGCGGCCGTGCTGGGGTTCTCGCCGGTGGTCGTGCATTACGCTCTGATGACCGGCGTGTCGCTGACGACGGTGGCGGCGTTCGACGCGGTCGGCCCGGTGCTGGTGCTGGCGTTCTTCGCCGTACCGCCCGCGGCCGCGCGGCTGCTGACCGACCGCCTCTCGCGGATGCTGTTTTTGAGCGTGCTGATCGCCGTCCTCGCGGCCGTCGCCGGGACGCTGCTCGCGATTGAACTGGACATCACCATCGCCGGGACCGTCGCCGGGGTGCTGGGCGTCGTGTTCGCCGGCGTGTACCTGTTCGCCCCGCGCCGCGGCGTGATCGCGGAGACGCTCCGCCGCGTGCGGCTGTACCGCGAGTTCCGCGAGACGCTGCTAACGGTCCACCTGCTTCAACACGAAGGGACGGCCGCGGAGCGGGACGAGTCGCTGGTGGAAGGGCTGCACGAGCACCTGCGGTGGACCGAACGGGACACGGCGGCGGTCGTCGGCCGGGCCGTGGCGAAGGGACTGATCGTGCGCGTCGGCGACTGCTGGAAGCTAACGGACGCGGGCCGTGAACGGGCGAACGCGGTCTTGTAGGGCTGGTCAAGGCTTTGCGCCGACCCGCCGTCGGTCCCAGCCACCCTGGCGGGTCGGCGCAAAGCCTTGACCCGCCCTACAAATCACGAAAACTCCGCCCGCACGCTCACCAACTCCCCGGCCGAGAATTCGAGCGGGATCGCCCCTTCGAGTAGCGTCACGTCACTCGTCGGCTGGCCCATCAGGTCGGTCAGTTTCGCCGCCGCCGGGTCGCGGGCGAATCGCAGTTCTGCCGACCCCGCGAACCCCGCCGTCTCGATGAGCCGCGCCAGGACCGCCCGGTTCCCGCCCGCCGTCGGCCGCAACGCCGTCAACAACAGGCTCGGCAAATCGACCGCGGCCAGCCAGCCAGTCGCGCCGACGTGCGGCGGCCCCTTCGCCGTCGATACCACCGGCGTCGGCGCGGCCCACCCCACGGCCGTCTGCATCGGGTGTTCGCGGTCCGCGGCAATGAGCAGGTCGAACGCCGTCGCCGTCTCGCCCTCCGGGATCAGCACCACGTCGAGCATCCGGTGTCCGTGCCGCTGGAGGAACGGCAGGCCGCCGGTGAACACGAACGTCCGCTCGCCGCCGAGCCGGAACTCGACGTAGTCCGGCGACACCGGCCGGGCGTGCGTACTCTGCGAGTTCGAGCCGTTGACGCCGCGGAACGTGGCCGTCCGATCGTCGCGGTAGCCGAACCGTGCCCCGTAGTAGGCGTGCCACGGGTAGCCGGTCGGCCGGTGCGTCGGCGTGATCTCGACCCGCAGTTCTAGCGCCGGGCGGCCGACCCACGCCCGAATCCGCTGGCGGAACTCGGCCAATGGTTCGCCCTGCTCGTTCTCGATCCGGCCCTCGCTCGTCACCTCACCGAGCGCGGCCCCGGCGTGCGTCACCTTCACGGCCGTAGCGACCATCTTGCTGCCGGGGTTGAAGACGAGCATCTGGCCGACCCGGTTGATCCGCGTTCGCAGGTCGCGAAACGCCCGAAGGCCGCCGGTCTCGGGGTCCAGTTCGGCCTCCAAAAACTCGTTGCGAACCGTCGTCAGTTCCGCCGTCTTGACCTTCGGCTTCGGCGGGGCCGCGCTCGCGCTCCCCTGTGGAACCCACGCGAACCCGAGGGCCGGAACCTCGACCACGACCCGCGCCGTGCCGTTAGCGAACTCGCTCGCCTTCACCGGACCGTCGGGCGCGATCGGGCCGGGCTGGTTCGGGAACTCGGCGACGACGCGGCGGGGGAAGCCGCACGAGTTGAAGATCATGAACCCCGGCCGGTTCTCGACGGCCCGCACCTGCACGCGGTCCGCCAACCGCCGCGCGGCCGTCGCTTCCAGCGGTTCGAGCTTCCGCGACAGCTCGTCGGGCGCGTCGGCCGTTCCCGCGTCCGGGCCGCGCTTCTCAACCTCCGATTCCAAGTCGGTCAACTGGCGAAGCTGCTCTCCCTCCTCCGGCGACTCCGGCGTGAGGCTGCGGTGTAGGGCGGCAAGCGCGAACGTCGAGTCGAGCCGCCGCCGCAGGCGGTAGTGCCGCGCGAACCCGCTGACCGGCTCCGGCCGGTGGCGTTTTGTCACGCGGTCGTCGAGGTAGTCCGCGAAGAACTCGTCGGCACTCGCGACCCCGGTGTAATCCCCGGCGTGCGTGTTCGAGAAGTATTGGCCCATCGTCCCGGCATCGCCGAAGACGTTCGCCAGCTCGCCGAGGGCGAGAAAGTCGTCGTACCCCACGGCGGGCTGTTTCTTGTGCAACAGCGTCAGCGTCGGCGTCGAGTCGTGGGTGATTGCCTGGTGCAGTTGGTACGCGAAGTTGAAGAACGTCTGCGCGTCGCCGGCCGGCAGCGGCTCGCGGGTGAACACGTCGATCGACTTCCCGTCCGGCCCCGGCCAACTGACGACGGCCGAGTACCGGCTCGGGATCGTCGCCCCGTCGAAGCTGACGGCGATGCCGTGCTGATACCCGCTCTGTTGCAGCCATGACGGCAGTTGCGGGTGGAAGGAAGACGTGCGGCGGGCGAACACCGTCGGCTCGCTGCCGAGCAGTTGCCTCATCGCCTCGCGGCCGGCCCGGAGATTCCACAGCTGCGACTCGACCGGCAGGAGCGCGTCGTCCCGCTCGCGGTACGCCCCGACGCACACCTCGGCCGCGGCCGGCAGGTCGGTCGGCGTCTTCGCCTTCAACTCGGCAAAGCGCTCCGGCTGCTCCGCGGCCATCCGTTCGAGCAACTCCGCGCTCGCGATCAACGATATCGGGCTGTTGTTCAACAGCGCTGCCGGCCACGGCTCGCCGAGATTCACCGGGTCCGGCATGACCCATTCGAGGAGGTAGACGCTGCCGCTGTACGCCCCCTCGCGGGCCGCGCGAAGTTTCACAGCCGCATCCGTCAGGTGCTTCCGCGCCTCGCCCGGTTCCGCGACGGCCGCCGACACGTCCGCCCAGAACCCGGCCGCGTCGAGCAGCTTCTCGTGGCTCATCGCGTCGAACAGCGTGTCGATCATCAGGTAGCCGTACCCCAGCCCGGCGAACAGCCGCACGAGGGCCGGGTCGAAGTCGAGCCACTCGCCGCCGCCCTCGACGACGGCTTCCTTCAGGTTCGCGAACGTTTCGTTGCGGTCGGCCGTGGCGACGAACGCGACGGCGTTCGCTTCCCGCACCCGGTTCCGCCAGTCGTCGGCCTGGTAGACCGTCGGCCCCTCCGGGACGACGTACACGAACCCCTGGCCCGGCGAATCGTGGTCGTAAACGGACGCCGGCTGCGGCGGACCGGCGATTCGCTTCAACACGGCCGGGTGCCAGAGGGCGGCGTACCCGTTCAGCCACGCGGCCGTCTCGCCGGGGTTGAGCGTGACCGGGTACGACGTGGGCGGGCGGTACGGGGACAGCAAGAAGGCGTGGCGATCACTCATGGTCGTCGGCAGGCTCGTGCGTCGTGGTCGGCCGGGCGGATTCGGTTATAGTACATCGTGTTCCCCCCGGAGGTATCCCGTGGCCCGAAAGCGCACCGCCACCGCCGCGCGACCGACGGCCCGCGACGTGGACGCGGCGCTCGGCCGGGACGACTTCGCGAAGGCGGTCGCCGTCGCCGGGCAGATGGCCGAGGCGTCGCCGACGCCGGAGGGCCGCGCGTATTACTTCAAGATTCTTGGCTTGGCCGCCGAGGGCTTCACCCGGATGGGGAAGGCGAAGGCGGCCGTGGAAACGCTGCGGACGGCCGAGCGGTTCGCGGAACTGCACCCGGAACACGCCGTCGATGCCGCGATCATCCACGCGAAGGCCGGCGAGTTCGTGACGGCCCTCCGCCTCGCGACCGAGCCGCGGGTGCTACGGCACGTCGCCGACTTCTGCGTGCGGAAGAACCGGGCCGACGGCGGGCCGCCGGAGGTCACGGCCGGGCTGCCGCTGATTCAACGCGCCTTCCGCGAGTACGAGTCCGGGCAGGACGAACAAGCGAAAGAATCGCTCCAACAGATCGGCCTCACGTCGCCGTTCCTCGAATGGAAAGTGCTGCTCCGCGGGCTGATGAGCTACGCCGCGAACGACGACGCGCGGGCCGTCGAGAACTGGCAGCGGCTGAACCCGGAGAACCTGCCCGCCGCGCTCGCCGCCCCGCTGCGGGCGGCCATCGACCCCGCCTTCGTGGCGGCCCAGCCCGCCGCCACGGCCGCCGCCGTCCGCGAGCGGTCCGATCACCTCGTCGCCGGCGGGCTGCTCGCGGGCCTTCGCCAGATTCAGAAGCACGTCGGCCGCGACCAGCCGCTCCAGCCGGTGTGGAAGCACGTCGAGAAGGTCGTCCCTGCGTTGCGGGAGTTTCCGCAACTGCTGCCGCGGCTCGGCGTGGTGCTCTACGAGGCGATCATCCGGCAGGGCGAGCCGACTGACTTGAAGAAGTATCGCACGCTCTTCCCGGCCCCGGCGGACGACCCACAGTTCCACCGGCTGGAGGCGCTGGCGTGCGAGGCGATCCGCTCGCCAGCCGCCGCGGTCGAGCACTGGGAGAAGTACGAGCGGTGGCTGGCCGCGCGGCCGGTCGGCTGGCCGGAGCCGCTCGCGAACCGGGCGCGGGCGAAGATTCTCCACCGCGTCGGCCAGATGCTCGAGGACGATCAACACGACCGCGCCGAGCAGACCGACTTCGAGCGGGCAATGTTCGAGCTGCTCGGCAAGGCCCCAAAGAAACGGGTGGCGAATCGCGACCCGCACGACTTCTACCGCCGCAGCCTCGCCCTCGCCCCGGACTGGCCGGAACCGGCCTACGACCTGTTCGACTCGCTCACGGAATCGAACGCCCCGACGAAGGCGATGGCCGTCGCCGAGGAGTTGCTGAAGAAGCGGCCGGCCGACCTGCCGATGCTGCAACGGCTCGCGGACCTCCAGCGGTCGGTCGGGAAGCATGCCGAGGCGCTCGCCACGTACAAGGCCGCGCTCGCCGCGAACCCGCTGGACCCGACGCTCGCGGCGGCCGTGGAACTCGCCGCCGTCGCCGCGATCCGGCAGCGGCTGCTCGCGGAAGAGTACGACGCCTGTGACAAGTTGTTCGCGGAGATGGCCGCGTTCCCGTCGTCTCGGTTCGGGTTGTACGTCGCGTCGCTGTACGTCGTCTACCTGCGGAAACTCGGCCGCACCGCGGACGCGGCCGCCGCGGAGGCGAAGTTGCTCGAACACAAGATGCAGCTGGCCGTTGCGTTCGTGCTGTCCGTGGATGGCCTGCTCGCGAAGCTGAAGCCCGCGCAACGGAAGGCGGCCGACGCCCGGCTGAAGGCCGCGCTCGAGACGCCGACGCCGCCCCCGGTCCAGGTGGCCGTACTGTACACGGCCTGGGCTCTGTACCAGACCGAGGGGCTGAAGTACCGCGGCCAACCGGCGCACGAGAAGAAAGTTCTCGCGCTCGCCGAGCGGTCGCTGCTGTCGGCCGAGGCGACCGCTCGCGACTTCGCGATGCTGCTTTCACTCGTCGAGCAACGGGAACACTTCAAGGTGCTTCAGAAACTGGCCGCGAGCCTGTCGGCCCGGTTCCCGCGCGGCCCGGCGTTTCCGTTCTTCGAGGCTAAGGCGGTCATCAACACCGGCAAGAGCTACGCCTCCGGCCACCGCGTCCGCCACCTGCTCGACACGGCGAAGGCGCTCGCCGAGGCGTCGCCCGAGGCCGAGGACAAGAAACTGCTCGACCTCATCGACCCGGCGCGGCGGGAGGTGATCGCCGCCCTCGACCCGTTCCGCCACCCGCTGTTCGGCGGCCGGGACGACTTCGACGATTTCTAAAGGTGCGAACCGATGGCCGATCCGTATGCCATTCTCGGCGTCCCCGCCGACGCGGACGACGCGGCGATCCGGGCGCGATACCTCGACCTCACGCGGGCGTTCCCGCCGGAGGCGTACCCGGAGAAGTCGGCGGCGATCCGCGCCGCCTACGATGCCCTGAAGGACCTGGACGCCCGCGCCACCCACCGGCTGTTCACGGCGATGCGGGCCGAGACGATCGACGCGATCATTGAGGACGTGGCATGTCGGACCCCGCGCCGCCGGATCACGCTGAGCGAACTCTTGACGGCGGCCGACCACTGACGCCACAGGCCATCGACCGCGTCCTTGCCGACTTCCGCAACTGGCTGCAAGACCTCACGACCCTACCCCCGGCCGCACCGGTCGCCGAGCCGTTCTCCGTTCACGCCCTCGTCGTGCAGTTCACGGCCCTGCGGCACGAAGTCAACATGCAGACGAAGGCCGCGCGGTCCGCGGTCGAGCAAACCTCAGCCGCGATCCAACTCCTGCAACCCGCCGAGGAACCCGAAGCGGACGACGATCAGGAACAGTTCCGGCCGTTCGTTAAAATGCTGCTAGACGTTCACGACGCCCTGAGCGTCGCCCACCGCCAGATGGAGCGGGCGAAAGTCTCGGCCGACGAGTTCGCGAACGTCCCCACCCCGCCACCGCCGGCGGCTGGATTCTTCGCCCGGCTGTTAGGCTCGCCTACCGACCTTGCGGCCTGGCGGAACCACGTCGAACAATTGACGGCCCACAACCAGAAGCTCCGCCAGCAGTTCGCCGCCGTCGCGGACGGCTACGCGATGAGCCTGCGGCGGGTCGAGCGCTCGTTCCCGGACCTCGGCCTCGAACCGCTCGCGGAGGCGGGGGAACCGTTCGACCCGGAGACGATGGAGGTCGTGAACGCGGAGGCGGCCGCCGCGCCGGCCGGAACCGTCCTTGAAGTCGTCCGGCAGGGGTACGTCTGGAACGACGCCCTGTTTCGCCATGCCCAGGTGAAGGTGGCGAAGTAAAATGGTGGTTCCCGTTGTTCTCCCTTGAGGCCCCCATGACGGACCCCATCATCGGCATCGACCTCGGCACGACGAACAGCGAGGTCGCCGTCGTCGTGGACGGGAAGCCGGTCGTCATCCCGGACGACGCCGGCGACCCGATCCTGCCGTCGGTCGTCGGCCTCGCGGACGACGGCAAGTTGCTCGTCGGCAAGCCGGCCCGCAACCAGTGGGTGCTCGCCCCGGATCGCACGATCAAGTCGATCAAGCGGAAGATGGGCCAGGACGTGAAGGTCCGCCTCGGCGACCAGGAGTATTCGCCGCAGGAAATCTCCGCGATGATCCTCCGCACGCTCAAGGAGCGGGCGGAGCGACACCTCGGCGTGAAGGTGAAGAAGGCGGTCGTCACCGTCCCGGCGTACTTCAACGACAGCCAGCGGCAGGCCACCCGCGAGGCCGGGGCGCTTGCCGGGTTGGAGGTCGTCCGCATCCTCAACGAGCCGACGGCCGCGGCCCTCGTGTACAACCCGGAGGAGACGGCCCGCGAGCGGTTCCTCGTCTACGACCTCGGCGGCGGCACGTTCGACGTGTCCGTCGTGCAGCTCGAAGTGGGCGTGTTCGAGGTGCTCGCCAGCCACGGCGACACGCACCTCGGCGGCGACGACTTCGACGAGCTGCTGCTCGACCACGTCGCCGACGAGTTCGAGGAGCTTTACGGCGTCGATCTGCGGGACGACAACGTCAGCCACGCCCGGCTGCTGCGGGCCGTCGAGGACGCGAAGAAGAAGCTGTCCGACCACGCCGTCGTCCGCATCGAGGAGGAGTTCATCGCTGAGAAGGACGGCGTGCCGTTGCACCTGAGCGTCGAGATCGAGCGCGGCGAGTACGAGGAGCTGATTCAGGAACTGATCGCCCGCACGATGGGGTGCGTACAGAAGGCGCTCGACGACGCGCGGTTGACGGCGTCGCAGATCGACCGCGTCGTCCTCGTCGGCGGCAGCACGCGGACGCCGATGATCGGCCAGTTGCTGGAGGCCCGGCTCGGCCAGCCGCCGCACCGGGAGATTCACCCGGACCTGTGCGTCGCGATGGGGGCCGCGGTGCAGGCGGCCATCGTCGGCAAGCAGAAGGTGGACGCGGTGCTGGTGGACATCACCCCGCACTCGCTCGGCATCAAGTGCCTCGAACACCCGGTGGACTACTCGTCCGTCCCGAACGAGTTCCGGTTCGCCCCGATCATCACCCGCAACACGCCGCTGCCGGTGGTGCGGAGCGAGGTCTTCTGCACGGTCGCGGACAACCAGCCGCGGGTCGAGATCGATGTGTACCAGGGCGAAAGTTCCGACGTGCGGCGGAACCACCGCGTCGGCAAGTTCTTCATCGAGGGGCTGGCCCGTGTCCCGGCCGGGAACCAACTCGTCGTCGAGTTGAACCTGAACCTGGACGGCGTGCTGAAGGTGTCGGCCCGCGAGAAGACGACGGGGTTGGTGAAGCAGATCACGATCGAGAACGCGATCGCCCGGTTCGCGGTCGAGGAGCGGCAGGCGGCGCAGCAGCGGCTCGAACGTTTGTGGGGGCCGCCGGCCTACGACGACGAGTTGCCGGCCGAGGAGCCGCGGTCGCGGATCGCGCACGACTTCCCGACGCTCCACCCCGGCCCGCAGGAGGGCCAGCGGGAGAGCGTGCAAGCGCGGGCGCTGCTGGAGAAGGCCGAGCGGATCATCGCGCGGGCGGCGGAGCCGGACCAGGAGGAGTTGCGCGTGTTGGTCGATCACGTGCAGACGGCGCTCGTGGACCGCCGCTGGGGCGACCTGACGGCCGCGTGCAACCAGCTCAGCGACGTGCTGTTCTACTTGGAAGATGCGTAATCTTGAGGAGCCGCGACCGCAAGGGAGCGAGTCGCCGACTCGCTCCCTTGCGGTCGCGGCTCCCATTTCTCGTATCAGGTTCGTAACGCTGACCCCACATTTCCGCGCGCGTCCTCCCCGCCCGTGTCGTCTCGGTTAGTGTGAACCAGATGCACGACCACGACGCGGACCTCGTCCGGCGGGCGGGCGACGGCGACCGGAGCGGGTTCGAGGAACTCGTCCGCCGCACGTCCCGCCTCGTCTTCTCCCGCATCTACCTCGACACCGGCGACCCCCACCGGGCCGAGGACCTGCTCCAGGAAACGTACCTCCTCGCGTACCGCTCGCTGCACCGGCTGCGGAACCCCGACGGGTTCCGGCCGTGGCTGCTCGCGATCGCGCACAACGTCGTCACCGACGCCGCCCGGCACGACCTGCGGCAGAAGCGGGCCGCCCCGCCGCGGACGGACGTGGAACTGCGGATGCTCGCGGCCGTCGAGAAGCCGCCCGGCGAGGCGATGGAAGGCGACGAGCGGCGGGAGCAGGTGCTGGCCGTGCTGCGGTCGCTTCCGGACGAGTACCGGCTGCCGCTGACCATGCGGTACATCACCGGCTCCGACTACGAGACGATCGGCACGCAGCTCGGCCTGACGAACGGCTCGCTGCGGGGCCTGCTGCACCGGGGCTTGAAGCTGCTCCGCGAACGGATGCCGAAGGACCTGATGGAATGAATCGCGAACACGAGACAAACATGACCGACCACATTTGGACCCAAGAGCAGATCGCGACGTTCCTGGCCGACGGGCTGGAGGCGGCGGAGAAGGACCGGTTCCTCACGCACGTCCGCGACTGCGGCGAGTGCGCGACAGCCCTGGAGGCGGCGCGGGCGTTCGACGCGGGCTTGGCGAACCTGTTCGCCGCCGTGCGGCCGGGGCCGACGCTGGAGGACCGCACCGTGCGGGCGCTGCGGACGCCGAAGACGCTGCCGACCCGCCGCAGGGCGTGGGGCCGCCGGGTGCTGGTCGGCCTCGCGGCGACGCTGATGATCGGCGCGGTCGGCGCGACGGGCAGCTTCGTGATCGCGAACGGCGGCCTGCCGATGCCGGGCGGGATTGCGAAGTCGCCCGTGCCGTGGAGCTTCCTCGGGGGCGACGACGATTCTTCCCAGCGAACGCGGCGAGAAGCGACCGCTGAAAACGATGCGCACGGGGAAGTTGACGGACTCGCAGCGGCTCTTGCACGCCGCAATGTGGCTGATCTGAACGCCCAGTTTCAAATCAACACGCCGTCTGACGCTGACGAGACGGTGCAGGTCGTCAAGGAGAAGTATTCCAACAACTGGAGTGCGTCGCGCGGCGAACAGGCCGGAAAAGACCCGTTCCCGGCCGAGTATTTCACGTCCGAGGGAGTAGACCGCCGCTTGGCGGCCGAGACTGAGGCACGCGGGAAAAAGCGAGAAGATGGTGCGCTCGCGTACCGGGAAACGAACAACGAACTGCTCGATGCGATCGCGGCCGGCGAGGCCGAGCGCAAGGGAAAGGGCGATGTCAAAGCGTTGGACGACGCCACGCGGTACGCCGCCCCCGTGCTGCCGGTCGTCCCGAGCGGCGCGACGCCCGCCCGTGGCATGATGGCGCCGGGCGGCGGACCGGTGGCCGGCGGCGGGTTGGGCGGCGTGCCGCAGAACGGGCAGTTGAATCTTCACATGTACGCCCCCGGCGTGACTGGCGGACCGGCCGGACCGACCGCAGCGTTCGGCGCGATTCCCGCACCGGCCGCCAGCCCGTCAACAGACGGCGGGGCCACGAGTTTCGGTCTCGGCTACCGCCAACCGGACGGGAAGCAACTCGGTTCCGCCACGACTTACTTCGACCCGAAGTCCGTTCGCGAATCCGCGACCTGGGGGAAGGACGCGAAGCTCGGCAAGGACCTCGCCGACGTGCAGGCCGCGCTCGATAAATCCGCCGGCGTCCGCGACGGCGAGGAAGCCCCAAAGCCGAAGCCGGTCGAAGGCGTTCCCGCTCCCGCGCCTGGGACTTCCGCGCCCGCCCCGACCGCCACGGTCGAGCAGCCGGTCGCCCGCAAGATCATCATCCGGTCCGGCGACATCGAGTTCGAGGTCGAGTCGTTCGACTCGTCCGTCGCCACCGTCACGCTGCTCGTCACCAAGATCAAGGGCGGGTACGTCGGCACCGTCAACAGCGAGAAGCTCGCGAACGGCAAGGTGAAAGGCTCCGTCGTCGTCCGCGTCCCGCCGGAGGCGCTCGACGGCCTCGTCCTCGAACTCCGCAAGGAACTCGGCAAGGCCGGCGAACTCAAGGGGCAGCGGATCGGCAGCCAGGACATCACGAAGATGTACACCGACCTGGAGAGCCGCCTGAAGGCCGCCCGCGCGATGGAGACCCGGCTGCTCGCGATCATCAAGGACGGCAAGGGGGAGATCAAGCAGCTCCTCGAAGCGGAGAAGGAACTCGGCGTCTGGCGGACGAAGATCGAGGAGTACGAGGGCGAACTGCGGTACTACGGCAACCTCGCCTCGCTCAGCACGCTGACGATCACGCTGGCCGAGAAGGACATCCGCGTCGCCGCCGGGATCACCGAGAGCGAGCGGGTGCAGGCCGGGGTCGAGGTCGAGGACGTGGACAAGACGTTCCGCGACGCGATGGCCGCCGTGCTGGAGGCGAAGGGCCGGGTCACGCGGTCCGAGCTGAAGCAACTGTCGGCCGGGCAGTTCAACGCCGTGCTGAACTTCGAGGTTTCGCCGGACGCCTCCGGGCCGCTGCGGGACCGGCTGAAGCAGCTCGGCCGCGTCGCCCGGCTGGAGATCGACCGGGTGCAGACGGCCGACGGCGGGCCGCCGGTCAAGAACGCGAAGGTCACCCGCGGCGACACCGTGTTCCTGGTGCAATTCTACAACCTCGCGAACGTCGCCCCTCGGGAGACGGCCGTGCTGTCGATCGCCGTGAACGACGTGGCCGCCAGCTTCCGCACGCTGCGGGACGCCGTCGAGAAGGCGAAGGGCCGCGTCGTCGCCGCGTCCGTCAACGAGGGGGACAAACAGAACGTCACCGCGCAGTTCGACTTCGAGGTGAAGCGGACGGAAGAGGCGACGCTGCTCGCGGCCCTGTCCGCGGCCGGGGACACCGTGTCGAAGACCGTCAGCCGCGCCCCGGAGAGCGATTCCGTGACGGACACGAAGGTGCTGTTCCGCACGAGCCTGTTCGACGCAGCGAAACTGCAACCCCGCGAGGTGACGACGTTGCACCTGGCCGTCGCGGACATCCCGATCGGGTACACGGTCGTGCAGGACGCGGTCGAGAAGGCGAAGGGCCGCATCCTCACGGCTCAGCTGCACGACGCCGACCGGCCGAACGTGACGACGCAACTCGACTTCGAGGTGAAGCGCGGCGACGAGGCGGCGGTGCAGGCCGCGATCACCGGGGCGGGCGACATCCTGTCCCGCAACACCGTGCGGTCGCCGGACGGCACGAACATGACGGACGCGAAGGTGCTGCTCCGCGTCACGTTCCTGAACGCCGCCCGGATGCAGGCCCGCGAGACCTCGACCGTCTCGTTTGCCGTGACGGACATCCCGGCCGGGTTTCGCGAGGTCAAGGCGGCCGTCGAGAAGGCGAAGGGCCGCATCGTCAACTCGCAGTTGAACGAAGGGGACAAGCAAAACGTGACGGCCCAGCTCGACTTCGAGGTGAAGAAAAACGAGGAAGCGGCGATCTTCGCGATGCTCAACAGCGCGGGCGACGTGTTGAGCCGCCAGACGACCAGTGTGGCCGAGGCGATGACGGTCACGAACGCGAAAACACTGATCCGCGTCACGTTCGCGAACGCAGCCCGGCTGAAGCCGCGGGAGACGACGACGCTGGCCGTCGAGGTGGCGGACGTGGACGCGGCAGCCGCGGTGTTCGCCGCCCAGGTCGCGGAGCTGAAGGGTCGCGTGGTCGATTCGCAGATCGCCCGCGAGCGGAGCGGCCGGACGACCGGGCGACTGGTGTACGACGTGCCGCTGGTCGCGGCCGGCGGGCTGGCCGAGCGGGTGAAGGCAGCCGGCACGGTGCGGGTGCATCAGTCGTCCCGCGATCCGTCGGCGACGGACGGCAAGTTCGCGACCGCCCGAATCGACGTGACGCTGTCGAACGCGGACCTGATCGTCGCCCCGGACCAGGGCGTCTGGCCGCAGGTGCGGAAGGGGCTGTCGTACAGCGCGTCGGCGTTGCTCAGCAGCCTGACGTGGGTGATCTTCGGCCTTTGCGTGGTGCTGCCGTGGATGTTGGTCGGGCTGGTCGGGTATCGCGTGGTGCGCCGGATGACGCGGCCAACGCAACCGGCTACCGTGCCGACGACCTCATCTCAGTAGGCCAGACAGACCCGGCAAACCCTATATAGCCGCCGGCTTGCCGGCGGGGTTATGCGAACCCAAAACCCCGCCGGCAAGCCGGCGGCTATATCAAGTTGCGGGTCGCGGCATCCGGTCGGGTGGTGTCGATCTTGTCGCTCCTGTCACTTCGGTAAACCTTTCCTCGTCGAACTTCTCTCTCGACCGGCTTCTCCAACCGCTATAGATTGCACAGATTCCCACCTCGGAGGTCACCCCCGTGATCCGTCGCTCCCTCGCGTTCCTCACATTGCTCCTCGGCGTCCTCGCCGTCGCGGCCGACGACCCGCAATCGGTCGAACAGATTGAGAAGCAGCTCGCCGAACTCCAGGCCAAGCTCGCGGAGTTGAAGAAGCAGCAACCCGCCGGCAAGAAGGCGCTCGCCCTCGCCGACGCGGAGAAGTGGCGGTCGCTCCGTGGCGTCGCCCTCTCGAACGACGGAAAGTGGTTCGCCCACCGCGTCAGCCCGGCCGAGGGGGACGGCGAGGTCGTCGTGCGGAACCTCGCGGACAACAAGGAGACGAAGTTCCCGGCCGGGACCGGGTTCGGGTCGCTGACGATTTCGTTCGACTCGAAGTGGCTGGCGTTTACCGCCACGCCAAGCGTGCCGAAGGGGCTGCCCGCCCTCGTGCAGGCGACGATGCCGCGGCCGAAGCCGAAGGTCGTGCTCGTGAACCTCGGCAGCGGCGAGAAGACGGAACTGGAAGGGTTCTCGTCCGTGCAGTTTTCCGGCGAGGCGGCCACGCACGTCGCGCTGCGGAAGGCGTCGGAAGGTCCGACCGGCACGCCGACGTTGCCGCCCGGCGTCACGCTGCCGCCGGGGATGACGCCGCCGACCGGGGCGGCCCCGTCCTCGGCCGGGTCGGACCTCGTTCTCCGTGAATTGGCGACCGGGACGGATTTGCTAATCGGCAACGTCGCCGAGTTCTCCTTCGACAAGAAGGGGACGTATCTCGTCATGGTCATCGACGCGGCCGGGCAGATTGGTAACGGCGTCCACCTCCGCGACATGAAGGCCGGCACGGTCAGCGTCCTCGACACGGCGAAGGCGAGCTACAAGTCGCTCAACTGGCACGAGGACTTCACCGCGTTCACCGTCGTGAAGGCGGTCGAAAACAAGGAGTACGACGGCAAGTGGAACACGATCCTCGCGGTCAGCGACGTGGGGCCGAAGCCGACGAAGACGGCCTACGACCCGAAGGACGACAAGAACTTCCCGGCGAACATGGGCATCAGCGCGAACCGCGGCGTGAGCTGGACGCACGGCCTCGACGGGTTCTCGTTCGGCATCTCCGAACAAAAGAAGAAGGACGCGGCCAAGAAGGAGGCGGCCCCAGCCCCGACGAACGCGCCGAAGGAACCGACCACCACCCCGGCGACCGAGGGGACGCGGCGTCGCCCCGGAGGACCGCCGAGCACGGCCGGCGGCGGGGACGCGAAGCCGGACCTCGTCGTCTGGCACTGGAAGGACGAGAAGCTCCAGCCGATGCAACAACTCCAGGCGACGATGGAGAAGGCGTACACGTACCTGTCCGTCTACTACCCGAAGGACAAGAAGTTCGTCCGCCTCGCCGACGATACCTGCCGCAACGTGACGCTCGCGCCGAAGCACAAGTACGCCATCGGCACCGACGTGAAACCCTACGAGTACCTCGCGAACCTCGACGGGCGGCGGTACTCGGACGTTTACGTCATCGACGCGAAAACGGGCGAGAAGAAGAAGGCGCTCACGAAGGTGCGGTACAACTTTGGCCCGTCGCCGACCGGTACGCAGTTCCTTTACTACGAGGACGGCCATTTCTTCGTCTACGACATCGCGGCCGGGAAAGGGACGAACATCTCTGCGAACGTCAGCGGCACGACCTTCGTGGACGCAGAGGACGACCACAACATCGAGAAGCCCCCGACGCGGCCGTTCGGCTGGTCGAAGGACGGGCGGCACGTCCTGCTGTCGGACAACTGGGACTTGTGGAAGGTCAACGCGGACGGCAGCGGCGGCGTGAACCTGACCGTCAACGGCAAGAAGGACGGAATCCGCTACCAGGGGTTCAACCAGTTCGAGCCGGACCGCAAGGAGCCGGGGTTCGACTTCTCCAAGCCGGCGTTCACGACGCTCTACGGCGAGTGGACGAAGAAGGAGGGGATCGGCCGGATCGACCCGGCCAAGCCGGGCGTGAGCGTGCTCGTGTCCGGCGATTGCAGCATCGGGCCGATGACGAAGGCCCGCAACGCCGACGTGTTCGCGTTCACGAAGGAGACGAACCAGGAGCCGACGAACTACTTCATCACGGACGCGACGTTCAAGGACCAGAAGAAGGTCAGCGAGACGAACCCGCAACAGTCCGGCTACCTCTGGTCGAGCGGCGTGAAGCTGATCGAGTACAAGGCGCTGGACAAGAAGCTGCAAGGGGCGCTGTTCCTGCCGGCGAACTACGAGCCGGGGAAGAAGTACCCGACGGTCGTATACATCTACGAGAAGCTGTCCGACGGGCTGCACCGGTACACGCCGCCGGGCACGGGTGGGTTCAACAAGGCGATCTACACCAGTAACGGGTACGCGGTGCTGATGCCGGACATCACGTACAAGGTCAACGACCCCGGCACGTCGTCCATCGCGTGCATCAACGCGGCCCTGGACGCCGCGGTCGCGACCGGGATCGTGGACGGCGACAAGCTCGGCCTCCAGGGGCACTCGTGGGGCGGCTACCAGACGGCGTTCGCGGTCACGCAGACGAGCCGGTTCAAGGCCGCCTGCGCCGGCGCGCCGCTGACCGACCTCGTGAGCATGTACAGCAGCGTCTACTGGAACACCGGCAGCGCGAACCAGCCGATCTTCGAGAGCAGCCAGGGCCGGTTCACGGCCGGGTACTGGGACCAGCAGGAGGCGTACATCCGCAACTCGCCGGTCTACTTCGCGAAGAACGTGACGACGCCGCTGTTGATGTTGCACAACGACAAGGACGGGGCGGTCGATTTCACGCAAGGGGTCGAGTACTACAACACGTTGCGGCGGCTGCAGAAGCCGGTGGTGATGTTGCAGTACAAGGGGGAGAACCACGGCCTGGCGAAGCCGGAGAACCGCAAGGACTACGCGGCCCGGATGAAGGAGTTCTTCGACCACTACCTGCAGGGGAAGGCCGCCCCGGACTGGTGGAAGGACGGCGTGCCGCACCTGAAGATGGACGACCACCTGAAGGGGCGGAAGCCGTAGATTGGTGTGTGTAAACGCGAAAAGCCCAGGCACGGCCGTGCCTGGGCTTTTCGCGTTTACACACACCAATCAGACCCCCGCGGCCCGCCGCAGGGCCTCGGCCTTGTCGGTCTTCTCCCACGGGAAGCCGTCGCGGCCGAAGTGGCCGTGCGCCGCCGTCGGGCGGTAGATCGGCCGCCGCAGGTCGAGCGTCTCGATGATCCCCTTCGGCGTCAGCTTGAAGTGCTCGCGGATCAGGCCGACGAGCTTCTCCTCCGTCACGCCGGGGGCCGTCGTCTTGTTCGTGTTCACCCAGATGTTCAACGGGTCCGGGTAGCCGATGGCGTAGCTCAGCTGAACCTCGCACTCGCGGGCCAGCTTCGCCGCCACGATGTTCTTCGCGATGTACCGGCAGACGTAGGCGGCGCTGCGGTCCACCTTCGTCGGGTCCTTGCCGCTGAACGCCCCGCCACCGTGCCGCCCGCGGCCGCCGTAGGTGTCCACGATGATCTTCCGCCCCGTCAACCCGCAGTCGCCGTGCGGCCCGCCGGTCAGGAAGCACCCGGTCGGGTTGATGTGGCAGGCGATGTCGTTCGCCCCCAACTTCGGCGACGACCCCGGCAGCACCATCACCAACTCGCCCTTGATGAGGTCCGGCCGGTCGGCCTTCAGCACGGGCAGGATCAGCTCCTTGATGATCTGCTGCCGGGCGTCGTCCGAGAAATAGTCCTTCCGGCTCATGACGCTCGAATCGTGCTGCGTGGAAAGCACGACGGTGTGAATCCGGCCCGGCGTGCCGTCCGGGTTGTACTCGACCGTCACCTGGCTCTTGGCGTCCGGCCGCAGCCACGCGATCGGCTTCTTCGCCTTCCGCATCTCGGCGTGCGCCGCCACCAGCTTGTGCGACAGCGAGATCGGCAGCGGCATCAGGCTCGGCGTCTCGTCGCACGCGAACCCGAACATCATCCCCTGGTCGCCGGCCCCGCCGACGTCCACGCCCTGGCTGATGTGCGGCGACTGGGCGTGGATCAGGCAGTTCACCTGGACCGCGTCCGCGGTGAACCCGATCTCTTCCCGCTCCTGGTCGTCCTTCGCCACGTACCCGATGTCCGTCACGACCTCGCGGACGAGCGCGTCAACGGCCTTGCGGGTCAGCGGGGCCTTCGTCGTGATCTCCCCGGCCACGGTGCAGTGGTCGGTCGTGACGAGCGTTTCGCACGCCACCCGGCTCATCGGGTCGTGCGTCAAACAGAAATCGAGGACGGCGTCGCTGACCTGGTCGGCCACCTTGTCCGGGTGGCCCTTCGAGACGGATTCGCTGGTGAAAAGGTATCGTTCGGCGGACACGGCAAAACCTCGGGTGGGGCACTTAACCGATGTTTTCGGTAAACATCACCCGACTGTTTTAACCAACCCCGAAAAAAAAAACAGCGGGACCGGGCGTCCGCCCCGGTCCCGCCGTTTCGGAACAGGTTTCCTTACTTCTTCGCCACCGCCGTCGGCTTCTCGCGGTTGGCCGCCGCGAGCAGCTTCCCGAACGACTTCGTCACGTCGTCCCCCGCGTGGACGACGACCTTCATCTCCTCGGTTACGGTCGAGCCGTCCATCGAGATTTCCGCCCGCATCTCGTAAGCGAACGACCGCCCGGCCGGGAGTTTCGGCGTGGCGAACGTGCGGGTCGCGCCGCCACCGGGGACGAGTTGCCCGTCCACGTAAAGCTTGGCATCGGCCGGCAGGTCGATCTTCAGGTTCGCCGGGGATTCGGTCGGGGACGCGCTCGTCGGCACGGCCGGGGTGGTGACCGTTGGCGTTGCGCCACAGCAGTCCTCGACGGCCGGAATCACGATCGGCGTCGCGTAACTACCGAAGCAACTCCCACCGCAGCACGATGAGCCGAAGCAGCTTCCGCCGCAGCACGAGGAGCCGGTGCAGCCGTGGCAGGACGCGCGGTAGAACGACCGGCCCCAACAGCCGTTGCAACCGGTGCAGCCGGTCGAGCCGCGGCAGCCGAAGCAGCTACCGACGGCGTAGCTCGGCGACCCGTAGCAACCGACGGTGTAGGCTACGGGGGCCGCCTGATACACGATCGCCGACCCGCTGCACGAACACCCGCCGCACCCGCCCGACCGCCAGTTGAACGCCGACGCATCGCCGGACGTGGCCACCGCGGTCATCAGAACCAAGCTGTACATCTCGCGACCTCCCTGGTGTGATCCTTGCGAGACTAGGATATCTGGTCAATCTGGGAGGTCAAAGAAGAATGGCGTGTTCACGCACATTCCCTCGACTTCTCGGTCGATACGTCAGGAAAACGCGAACCGGTGGGAAGAGTCGTACGGCCGCGGCTCACTGCCACCCGCGGCGGCGGAACAGCGTGCCGGCGACGAACAGCCAGACCGTCGCGAGGCCGATGGCCGCGAGCAGGTGCAGCCAGTGGTTGCTCTGCACCGACCCGGACAGGGCCGCGTGCAGCACCCGCGGGACGTGGTACTCGAGCGCGAAGTTGGACAGGATCGGGATGCCGTTCGTCGAGCAGATGATGAGCAGCATCGACACGGACAGCAGGTAGCACATCGCGCCCATGAACGCGGCCCGCTGCGTCTTCGCGAGCGTGGCGACGGTCATGCCGATGCCGAGGAACCCGCCGGCGACGGTGAACAGCCCCATCCAGAAGAATAGCGTCGAGAGTACGGCGGGTTTGTAAATGCCCGCGATGACGGCCGCGAGTGCGCCGCCCATGACCGGGTAGAAGAGGAACTTCGCCATCAGGATTTCGGCCGGCGACGCGGGCGAGAGCGCTTGCGCGAGCAGCACGCCGCGCTCCCGCTCCTCGCAGTTGAGCGTCGGCAACAGGTAGACGCACGAGAAGTAGAGCGCGAACACGACGAGTGCCGTCGCGATGGTGGACCGCAATTCGAGCACCTGCCCGCCGAGGCCCTGGCGGGTGATCTCGACCGCCGGCACGATCTCCGCATGGCCGGCCGGTTTCGCGCGTTCTACATCGTCTTGCAGCCGGACGAACGCCTCGCGGACGGCCCACAGGTCGTCGTCCTCCGGCGACGCCGTGCGGATCGCCGGCTTCGCCACGCCGAGGGCCTTCAGCTTCCGCTCGGCGATGACCTGGAGGCCGATCCGCAACTCGCGCCACAGCCACGCCTCGTAGGGGGCCATCGCGGCCGCGTCGCCGGGCGGGTGAAAGATTTCGACCTTCAGCCGCCGGTGGCCGTTGACCGTCGGCGCGGTCAGCCGGATGCTAGCCGTGCCGGGGGAGAAATCCACGCCTTGCTTGATCTTGTCCCGTGATAGGTTCCGGATGCGGACGTGCGGGGCCAACTCCGGG
Organism: Limnoglobus sp.; assembly: GCF_059499385.1. Classification (NCBI taxonomy): domain Bacteria; kingdom Pseudomonadati; phylum Planctomycetota; class Planctomycetia; order Gemmatales; family Gemmataceae; genus Limnoglobus; species Limnoglobus sp. The sequence continues at coordinate 263,519 of NZ_JCABYM010000081.1, forward strand.
GGGAGGTTCCGCTCGAGGTAGTCGAGCAGCGGCGACATCAGATCGTCGTCTTCCTTCGTGTAGTAGAGGAAGCAGTGGTGGACGCCGCCGACCATGCCGGTCCCGGCCGCCTCGGTCGCGGAGCTGCCGCCGGCCCCCAGCCCGGCCGGGTTGAACACCGAGAGCATGATCGCGGCGACGACGAGGAGCAATCCCAACGCGATGCCGCCGCGGTTGGCGACGTGCCGCCGGAGTTCCTTGACGAACAACGCCCGCAGGATGTAGAGCCGCATCACTCGAACGCCTGCCCGGTGAGTTTGAGGAACGTGGCGTGGAAGTCGAACTCGCGGGTCTGGAGGCTCGCCGTCGCCCCGTCGCGGACCAGCTCCGCGAGCTTCTGCCGCTCGTGCCCGTGGTCCATGTTGAACGTCATCCGCTCGCCGGACTTCAAGATCGCGTCCGTCTTCCGCTCGGTGTGCTGCTGCTTCAGGTTCAGCGGCGAGTCGAGGGCGACGAGCTTCCCCTTGCAGACGATGCCGACGCGGTCGCAGATTTTTTCCACCTCGTCCATGTCGTGTGTCGTCAACACGACGGTCGCCCCGGCCTCGACCCGCTCCCGCAGGATGCGGTGGACGATTTCCGCGGAGTGGATGTCCAGGTTCGCCGTCGGCTCGTCGAGGTACAGCACCCGCGGCTCGTGGAGCAGCGCCCGCGCGAGGAGCAGCTTCCGCCGCATCCCGAGAGAGTACCCGCGGACGGGGGTGTCGCCGGCGTCTTCGAGTTCGACCATCCGCAGGCAGTCGCGGACCCGCAGCCGCGGGACGTTGTAGAGCTGGGCGAAGAACTCCAAGTTCCGGTTCCCGGTGAACTCCTCGAAGTGGTTCTCGCGGTCCGGGACGTACCCGAACAGCGGCTTGATCTTCGCCCACTCGCGGACCACGTCGTGGCCGAGGACGCGGACCGCCCCGCCGGTCGGCCGCCGCTGACCGATCAGCACGCGGATGGTCGTGCTCTTGCCGGCCCCGTTCGGGCCGAGCAGGCCGAAGAGTTCGCCCCTGCGGATTTCGAGGTCGAGGCCGTCCACGGCCGTGAAGCTGCCGTACTGGACCCGCAGGTTCTGGATGTGGATCGCCGCGTCAGGCATGGGGGGAGTTTAGAGCAGGAACGACGAGTTGTCTGCCGGCGAGACACCTGACTTCCGAAGTCCGGCTTCGACTTCGGAAGTCGATCCCGTGGGGCCAACCTCGCACGCATCGGGTGTCGTTGCCGTTCCGACTTCCGAAGTCGAAGCCGGACTTCGGAAGTCAGGTCACCGCGCGCCCACTTCCTGCTTCGTGAATGCGATGGTGCAAACCTTGCCCTTGTCCTCGGCGATCTTCGTCGCCACTTGCCGCGTCGTCTTGTGCAGGATGCTGAAGTGGTCGCCCCACGGCAGCGCGAACGCCTGGAACGGCACGCCGAACCGTAGCGCCTTCGCCATCATCTTGTCCGCGTCCGGGCAGTACCCCTGACGATACCCGTCCCGGCAGCCCTCGAAGTAGAACGTCGGCGTCTTGATCGCGCGGACGAAGTTCGTCGGCGAGCGGAAGAACGCCTCGTCCGGGTCGCGGAGGTCGAACGGCGTGTTCCCGTACCCGTTGCCGTCGGCCAGGACGACCGACAGGTCCGGCGCGCCGCCGAACGAGAAGATTGCCCGGAACTTGTCCGTCGCGGTCGCGGCCAGCAGCGCGATCGTCCCGCCGGTGCTGTGCCCGGCGAGGTAGATGCGGTCCGGATCGACGAACGGCAGTCCCGCCAGGTAGTCGCGGGCGGCGAGCACGTCCTCGACCTCGCCGTAGAAGAGTTCGAACCGGCCGGGGTTGTCGTTCTCGCCCCGCCAGGACGGGACCATGAGGACGAGACCCTTCTCGCGGAACGCGGACGCCGTCTGGTCGTTGGCCTTGTCCGGCGTCGCCCAGAACGAGCCGCCGTTGATGCCGCCGAACCCGCCGTGCGCCCAGACCACGGCCGGGTGCTTCTTCCCGTCGCCGGGGTCGTTCGTGACGTAGGCCGCCAGCCGCCCGGTCGGGGCCGGGAAGCGGACGGTCTGGAGGACGCGGGTCGGGGCCGGATCGACCGGCCCGTCCGGGACGTAGTTCGCGTTGCCGGTGATTTGCGTCTGGTACGTCTTGCGGGCCGTGAGCAGATCGACGACCGGCGCGTTCGGGTCGTCGGCCAGCTCCTGCGGCGTGTCCTTCGACAGTTCCCCGCAGCCGGCGGCAAAAACCAACAGCAACGTCGGCAGCAAGAAGCGGCGCATCGAGTACCCCCGGAGGTCACTCGAACTCTACTTCGCCCCCCCGCTTGACGTTGAAATATTTCGCGTTCGGGTGGTGGAACACAATCGCCGTCGTCGATTGTTCCGGCTCCAGCAGAAATTGTTCGGTCAGCGTGACCCCCACCCGCGTCGGGTCGATCAGCTTGAACAGGCCGGTCTGGTCCTCCAGCCGCGGGCAGGCCGGGTAGCCGAATGCGTACCGGCGGCCGCGGTAGTGGCCCTTGAACAGCTTCTGGATCGTCGGCGAATCCTTTGCACCGATGCCCCACTCGGCCCGCATCCGGCGGTGGAAGAACTCGGCGAAGGCTTCGGCCGACTCGACACCGAGGCCGTGCAGGAACAGGTAGTCCTGGTACTTGTTCGCGGCCCGTAGGTCGTTGCACTTCTTCGTGACCTCGTGGCCGACCGTCACCGCCATGAGGCCGACGTAATCGACCGGCTTGCCGTCCTTCGTCGGCTCGACGTAGTCGCTGAGGCAGAGGTAGTCGCCGAAGTCCTGCCGCGGGAACGTGAACTCTTGCAGGAGCGTCGTGCCGTCGGCGTCGTAGACGCGGAGCGTTTGGCCTTCCGACGCGGCACGGAAGAACCCGTATGTGGCGGCCGGGCGGAGGACGTTCTCGGACAGGCAGAACGCCTTCAGCCGCTCGAGGGCTGGGCGGGCCGTCGTTTCAATCTGCTGCGCGTACACCTTCGGATCGACGCCACCCTTGACGAACCCCCATTGCGTGCTGAACAGCGTCAGCTCGTTCAGGTACGGGAACACGGCCGACATCGGCACGTCGGTGACGGTCCGCGTGCCGAGGAACGGCGGCTTCGGCACGTCCGGTGACGGCGGCAGGTTCGGGGCACGGCTGTACAGCGGCGGTGGGGGCGTCGGGGCGTGGTGCGTCGCCGCGTCGATGGTGTCGAGCGTCGGCTTGCCGCCGACCTTCGCGGACGACTGGATTACGCCCTTGAGTGCGACGCTGCCGACGCTGGCGAGCTTCTTGCGGGCAACGATCTCGTCCATGATGCGGAGGCCGTCGAACGCGTCCTCGCCGTAGAACAGCTGGCCGCGGTAGACGTTCCGCAGGTCGTGCTCGACGTACCGCCGGTTGAGCGCCGCCCCGCCGAGGATGACCGGCGGATTCAGCCCGCGGTCGTTCAGCGTGACGAGGTCTTCCTTCATGATGACGGTCGATTTCACGAGCAGCCCGCTCATGCCGATGGCGTCGGCCGCGGCCTTCTGGAACTCGGAGATCATCGCGTCCACCGGCTGCTTGATGCCGATGTTGTAGACCTTGTACCCGTTGTTCGTGAGGATGATGTCTACCAGGTTCTTGCCGATGTCGTGAACGTCCCCCTTCACGGTCGCGAGGACGATCTTCCCCTTCTCCTGGCCTTCGACCTTCTCCATGAACTGCTCGAGGTACGCGACGGCCGCCTTCATCACCTCGGCCGATTGCAGCACGAACGGGAGTTGCATCTGGCCGCTGCCGAACAGGTCGCCGACGACCTTCATGCCGTCGAGCAAGATCTTGTTGATGATGTCGATGGGCGAGTACCGCTCGCGGGCGGCGTCCAGGTCCGCGACGAGCGACTCGCGGCGGCCCTGGATGATCGCCTGCTTCAGCCGCTCCTCGACGCTGTCGCCGAGCGACTGGGCTTCCTTCTTGACGCCCTTCTTGTCCGCGTAGTGCTCGATGAGCATTTGTAGCGGGTCCTCGACGCAGTTCCCGGCCGCGTCGAATACGCGCTCGTCGAACAAGAGGCGGCGGCAGAGTTCCTTCCCCTTCTCGTCGATGCTCGCCAGCGGCATGATCTTGGCCGCGTGAAGGATGGCGGAGTCGAGGCCGTACTCCATCGCGTAGTGCAGGTAGACGGAGTTCAGCACCTGCCGGGTGTACGGGTTCAGGCCGAACGAGCAGTTCGACAGGCCGAGGTGCGTGAGCGCCCCCGGCAGGTTCTGCTTGATGAGCCGGATCGACTCGAACGTGGCGATGGCGCTCTTCCGCGTCTGCTCTTGGCCGGTGGACAGCGGGAAGACGAGCGTGTCGAACATCAGGTCGGTCGGCGGGATGCCGTACTCGTGGACGACGATGTCGTAGATGCGCTTCGCGACCTCGAACTTCCACTCGGCCGTGTCCGCCTGCCCCTTCTCGTCGATGGTCAGCGCGACGAGGCCGGCCCCGTACTTCTTCGCGAGGATCGTCTTCGGGTCGAGCGTCTTGCGGCCGTCTTCCAGGTTGATGCTGTTGATGACGCACTTGCCGGAGCAGAGCTTGAGCGCCGCCTCGATGACCGGGACTTCCGTGCTGTCGAGCATGAGCGGCTTCGTCAGCACGGCGTTGTACCGCTTGATGACCTCCTTCATGTCCCGCACGCCGTCGCGACCGACGTAGTCCACGCACACGTCCAGCAGGTGGACGCCCTCTCGCTCCTGCTCCTGGGCCATCTCGACGAGGCCGTGCCAGTCGTCCTTTTCGAGGAGCTGCTTGAACTTCTTCGACCCGTTCGTGTTCGTCCGCTCGCCGACGAGCAGCGGCCGCTGATCGACGATGAGTTCTTGCGACGACTGGAGGCTCGACACCATCGGCAGGTACGTGACCGTCCGCGGGGCGGGCTTCTTGCCGCCGAGCCGCTTGACGACGGCGGCCATGTGTTCGGCCGTTGTGCCACAGCAGCCGCCGACGATGCTGACGCCGAGCTCGTTGACGAACCGTTCGTGCCAGTCGGCGATAACCTCTGGGCTGTCGGGAAAGTACATATCCCCGTTGCGGTTCTCGGGAATTCCGGCGTTCGGCAAGACGCTAATCTTCTTCTTCCAGTGCTTGCTCAGGTGCTTGATGCCGTCGAGCATCAGGTTCGGGCCGACGCCGCAGTTCATCCCCAAGACGTCGATCTCGTCAATCGGTTCGAGCGTCACCAAGCCCGTGGGGATGTCCGTGCCGGGCAGCATCTTCTGGCGGGCGTCCATGATGGTGAGTTGCACCATCAGCGGCAGTCGCACGCCCTGGCGATTCATCTCTTCGATGGCCGTGATCGCCACGCACTTCGCTTGCAGGATGTCGAAGCACGTTTCCACGAGAATCGCATCGACGCGCTCCTCGATCATGACGCGCAACTGCGGCCGGTAGGCTTCGGCCATCGCGTCGAAGTGGATGTAAATGCTGGGGTCGGTCAGCGACGGCATCTTCGTGCCCGGCCCGACGCTGCCGACGACGAACCGCGGCCGGTCCTTTGTCGAGAACTCCGTCGCCGCCTCGCGCGCGAGGCGGATGTTCGCGCGGTTGATCTCGTCCATCTTTGGCACGAGGTCGAACTCGCCGAGGCCGATCGCGTTCGCGTTGAACGTGTTGGTCTCCACGGCGTCGCACCCGGCCGCGAAGTACCCGCGGTGAATCTCCTTGATCCACTCCGGGTGCGTGTAGACGAGCGCGTCCGACAGGTTCATCAGCGACTTACCGTTCGGCGCGTACCCCCAGTCCTTGTCCGTCGGCTTGTAATTTTGGAGGCTCGTCCCCATGCCGCCGTCGAGGATCAGGACGCGGTCGTCGGTGACGCGGAGGAACGGCGAGTCGGCAGGCATGGCGAAACCCTACGGATCGAGTAGACAATTCGGCTGAAAACCGGAGAAGTCTACTTTAGTGATTCGGAAAATGCGGAATGGTTCGGGGAGCAAAAACAAAAAGCCGCGGCCGCCCATCCTCGGGCGGCCGCGGCTTCGTCAACGACCTGTTTGGGGTAGCAAATCCGTGCCCAGGTCCCACGTGGCCGCGAAGCGGGCCGGCAATAACTCGGAGTGGGGAAGCGTTTCTACCACTGCGAGTGCGTCAAACGCCATCCCTGGCGTGTCGCCGAACGTCCGTGTCCGGCCAGACGTGCCGACCCGTTCGGGCCGTGGTCGCGACGGCGCGCCGTGGCCCCCGCGAATCCTTCGCGGGTCGAGGGCGGGCCGTTGTGTCCGATGATGTAACGAGTGAACAGAGAACCGAGGGCGATCACGACCGAGCAACAGCCGTTGGTGGGGAACCACCGCAAGAAAGACGGGCAGAAGTAGACGAGTGATTCGAGGTCACTTTGTCTCGCATCTGGGCTAACCCTCATAACCGGAAGAATCAGTCGATGGGCCGTAGATTACCGTCCCGTGGGGAGAAGTCAACACCATCCCGCCCCCCCCGCCGGTGACACCGGGGTGGCACTCGTGAGAGGGCGATTTTGCCTTGAATTTTCGGCCCATTTAGACGTTTGCGCCCGGTAGACGGGGGGGCGTCAAGGCCGCGCAAGGGACGCCCCGGCGATGTTTTTTTGAGAATTCTTCAGGACGGAATCGCTTAGAAAATGAGGAGTTGCACCGCGGCGGGCGCGTGCGAAGCGGGGAAGTGGGAAAAGTTTTTCCGGGAACTCGACAATCGAGAAATGAAAACGCCTCCACCTGTGCCGTGTGGGTCGTGTTTGAGGAACCCGCCAGAGAAATCGTGGGAGCCTCGCACCCGTCTTTCGGATCCCACTACAGTCTGACGCCGAAGCGGCAGGATGGGCTTGCGAGCCACGTGTGCATTTTCAAAAGGCCCCCGTAGCAGGTTCTTGTAGGGTCCCCAACAATTGCCGACTCATCACGAACACTGCAGAGGCTCTGGAATAGTAGGCCCGGTTTCCGCCGCAATCAAGCCGCGATTTCACCCACGGCCGGTCGCGCCGGCTGTGACGCCGGCGCATCGCGGAAACGCCCCCGCCCTTCCCGGACCGGCCGAACTCGCGCCGCGGGCCGGACCGATACGACTGCGGCGTCGTTATTCCTCGCCACGGACGGCGAACGAGGTAGATCATGGATTGGCCCTTCAGTCGGCGGGGGTTGTTTCAAGGGGCGGCCGTCGCCGCCGGCGTGGCCCTCGCCGCCCGTGCCGATGCGAAGCCGCTCGACCGGCTGCGGCAGAAAAAAAATCCCGGCTGGGTGATCGGACACTTAACCGGCGCGCAGGCCGTCGCCGAGACGCTGCTCGCGGAAGGGGCCGGCTGCGTGTTCGGCATCCCCGGCGCGCAGGAGAACGAACTCTGGGATGAACTGAAGGCCCGCAACGTCGGGTACCAGCTCGTCACGCACGAATACTCCGCCCCGTGCATGGCCGACGGCTACGCCCGCGCCACCGGTTGTACCGGTGTGTTGTGCGTCGTCCCCGGCCCCGGCGTGACGAACGCCCTCACCGGCCTCGGCGAGGCGCTGCTCGATTCGATCCCGCTCGTCGCGATCGTCGGCGACGTGGGCAACGGCGAGAAGGCCCGGCCGTTTCAGGTCCACTCGCTGAACCAGACCGAGTTGCTGAAGCCGGTCTGCAAGTGCGTCTACACCGTCTGCGACGTGCGGCAGATTCCGGACGCGATCCGCAAGGCGTTCCAGGCGGCGGTCGCCGGCGAGCCGGGGCCGGTCGCGGTCGTGATACCGTACAACCTGCTCATCGAGGTCGCGGACTTCAAGAGCGGCCCGCTCGCGCCGGCCGGCGTGCCGTTCGACGACGCCGCGTTCGCCAAGGCCGTCGCGCTCCTGGGCGACAAGAAGCTCCGCGTCGGCATCTACGCCGGCCTCGGCTGCATGGACCATAGCGCGGCGCTCACCGCGGTAGCTGAACTGCTGCAATCGCCGGTCGCGACGAGCGTGTCCGGGAAGGGGGCGATCTCCGAGTGCCACCCGCTCGCCGTCGGCTGGGGCTACGGGCCGCACGCCTCCGAGGTCGCGGAGGCCGCGTTCGCCCGAGAGAAGTTGCACCCGCTGAAGTCCGGCGTAGATCTGCTGCTGGCCGTCGGCGTGAAGTTCAGCGAAGTCTCGACCGGCTACTACGGCAACCCGCGGCCGAAGCACGTCATCCACGTCGATGTGAACGCGAACAACCTCGGCAAGGTCATGCCGGCCGACGTGTGCGTCCACGCCGACGCGGAACTGTTCCTCGGCAAGCTGCTCGCGTGCGGCGATTCGCTGAAGCGGCCGACGGACGGCCACCTCCTCGCGAAGATTCGTAGCGCGAAGGCCGACCACGAGGCGAAGCTGAAGTGCGTCCCGGCCGGGAAGTGCGGCGTCGATCCGCTCGCACTGGTCGCGGCCCTCCGCCGACACCTGCCCGAGGACGCGCTCCTGTTCTCGGACGTGACGGCGAGCGAGCACTTGGCGGCCGAGTCGTTCCGCGTGACGCACCCGCGGACGTACTTCAACCCCGTCGATAACCAGTCGATGGGCTGGTCGATCCCGGCCGCGATCGGGGCGCAGCACGCGGCCGTCGGTCGGGTCGTCGCGACGCTCACCGGCGACGGCTGCTTCCTCATGTCCGCGATGGAACTCTCGACCGCCGCCCGCGACGGCTACCCGGTGAAGTTCTTCGTCCTCGACGACCACGCCTACCACTATATGCAGCTGCTCCAGAAGCCCGCGTACCGCCGCACGACGGCGACGGAACTGGCGGCCATCGACTACCGGGCGTTCGGCCAGGCCGTCGGCGTGGCGTACCAGGAGATCGTCACGCACGACCACCTCGACGGCGGCGTGCGGGCCGCGATCTGCCACAACGGGCCGGTACTCGTCCGCGTTCAGACGGACTACGGGGACCGGAAGATTCGCTGGATTGAGGCGGTCCGCGACCGCTACACGAAGGAATTGACGGCCCAACAGAAGGCGCGATTCGCGGCCCGGATCGGCGGCCGCACGTTAAATCTGCGCCCCGAGAAGAACGATTAGCGGTCCGACCTCACTCGGCTTGCGCTCCGCGTGGAATTCGTCCTCGCCAAAAACATCGGACACTACCCCTGCACCACCGGCAGGACCACGTCGCACGGGGCGTCGAACCGCACGTCGTCCACCTCGTCCGGCATGAAGTCGGACTTCAGCCACGTATTCCACCCAAGCCGGATGCCGAGGCCGCCGGCCGGCACGTCCTGGATCAGGCAGTCGGGAACCTCGAAGTTGTGCAGCACCAGCTGAATCTCGAAGTCGAGTTCCGCCCCGACGTACAGCCGCGTCAGCTGCGACAGCAGGTACACGCCCTTACGCTCCGGCACGGCCGTCGGGTCCGGGAGGAAGCCGACGAACTCGCGGTAGCGGAGCGGCCCGAGCCGGAGGCGGAACTTACTCCCGCTGTCCCAGATTTTCTCCCCGGCGATGGCGTTGACGCCGAGCCGCCCGGCGCTGGTCGAATCGTCGAGCCGCGTCTGCGCCGCCTTCGGCAGGTCGAGCCACTGGCCGGTGAGCGGTTGCACCTCGACCGGCAGGTCGAAGTAGTCCGCGAGGATCGCCCGGAGTTCGTGCGCCCCGGCGCGGCCGCGGGCGAACGCGCCGGCGTAGGCCAACAGCGCCCGGTCCTCGATCCGGGCCAGCGGCTCGCACCCCAGCCCGCCGACGCGGCACTCCTCCGCCGCCGCCGGGCCGAGCAGCCGCAACCGGTCGCGGAGGGCCGGCGTGCCGAGGCCGATGACGCCGAACAGCACCTGCGTCACCCGGTCGGACGTGGAACTCGCCAGCGTCGGCGGCCGCCGCCACTCCGCCCGCAGGTAGCCGACCGGCATCCGGTACTTCTGCCACGCCCGGAACAGGAGCGCGAGCATCCGGTTGTTGAAGATGTCCAGCCAGTCGCGGAACGCCCCGCGGGTGGACGTGTTCCGGGTGACCGGCAGCGTGTCCAGCTCGCAGAGCGTCTGCGTGTAGTTCAGCGGGAGCGCGCCGTTCGGCCCGAACAGGCCGAAGAAGTTGCACACGACCGTGGCGACGTTCGCCCGCTTGTACCGGCGGCGGACCCGCTCCGCGCTCGTCGTCCGGAACTCCTGGGGGTCCGGCGGGCCGTCGAGCGGCGGGATGATTTGCGCGAGCAACGCCGGCGGGAACGCGAGGGTAACGTTCGTTCGGAACCGGAGGGCGGTTTCGACCTCCTTCCACCCGACGGCCGTGTGCCGGACGGCCACGTCGTTGGCGACGAGTTCGAGCAGCCGGATCGCCTGGAACGGCTCGAACTCGCACCCCCGCTCCGGGTCGTAGAGCAACTGGCTCGGGATCGGGCGGCGTTCGGACATGGCTGGCGGTCGTGGAGGATGGAAGTCGATTTCGTAGGGCGGGTCAAGGCTCTGCGCCGACCCGCCGTCGCGCCGGCAGCCCCGGCGGGTCGGCGCAGAGCCTTGACCCGCCCTACAAGACGGTCAGAGCAGGACGCGGCCGCCGGCGCGGGCCGACCAGCCGCGGATCGGACCCCGCTGCCGGGTGCGGTACGTCAGCCGGGTGAACGAGTTCATCGACACGGCCATCGCGAAGAACCGCTCCAACACGGCCGCGAACAGGTACGCGCCGACGCCGACGTACTTCTCCTCGTCGAGTTCGAGCCGCACCTCCAGCCCGCGGGCGTACCCGCCGACCGTCTCGCTCTCGCCGGGCACGAACGCCACGTCGCGGGCGGCGTCCACGCCCAGGACGCCGTCCCGCACCTGCCGGGCGACCTCCCGCAGCTCCGGGTGCTGGTCGTCGGAGAAGTCGTACAGCGCCAGGTACTCCGTCAGCGCCTCGCGGCCGCGGTCCGGGTCGGTGTCCACCAGCGACAGGTGGTTGAGCGTCAGGTGCGACACGAGCCGCCAGTAGTTCATCTTCCGGATCGCGTCGTCCCGGCCGACGGCGTCCACCTTCTTCTGCATCGGCCGCAGCGTCGGCGTCGGGGCGCGGAGGACCTTGATCCCGGCCGGGACGACCAGCCCGACCGGGCGGAGCGCCCAGGCGTCCAGGTTCTCCCGGAGCTTGTGCGGCAGGTCGCGGTTGCAGCACGTCACGGCCGCCAGCGCGATCGCCTCGGCCGGGGCCTTCGGGTTGAAGTCGCAGTCCACGAACGTCAGGTCGATCTCCGTCCCGCGGTCGCCGAACTTCCCGCTCGGCCGGCGGCGGCCGAGCCAGTACCGCCGGTCCCGCTCCCGGTTCTGGTGGCGGAACGAGTAGAACGGCTCGTAGGTCACCTCCTCCCCGGACGGCAGCCGGTGGTAGACCGCGTCCACGGAGTAGACCTCCAGCCCGTCGAGTTGCTCCGAGTCGGGCACCAGTGGATATTCGTACCGCTGGTGCGTGACGCGGATCCCCTCGGTGCTGCCCTTGCGGAACAGGTTCACCATCGGCCCGCAGCCGAGTTGGAACGTCGCCGCCTTCACCGCCTGCTCCAGTTCGGGGTTCACCGGCTGGTTCAGGAAGATGTGAACTTCCAGCGTGTTCTTGCCCAGGACGCCGTCGGCGCTGGCGCGGTCCCAGCCCTTCAGGTCGAAGAACCAGAACTTGTCCCGGTAGGCCATGAACTCGGTCAGGAGGCGGTAGCCGGGGAACGACTGCGGCGGGTACGGCAGCACGCCCTCGTCCAGGTCCGGGCCGGCCGTGCGGCTGTGCTCGCGGGTGACGCGGAAGCCGACCGGCTGGATCGCCACGTCCGGCGCGACCTCGCTCGCCTTCAGCTCGCCGGGTTCGCGGAACGCCACGGCCGTGACGTTATTCATCAACAACTCGTACAGCGTGGCCGTCAGCGGGCCGTCGGCGTCGAGGAAGAACCGCAGCCCGGCGAGGCTGTTTGTGGTCGGGTCGTGGGAGCCGAGGGCGAGCGCGGCGAACGGGACGCCGACGGGCAGTTCGAGCCGCAGCTTCAGCCGCGACTTACTCCCGCCGGGCGGGACCTTGAGCTTCGGCAGCAGCTCGCGGATGTCGTTGTACGGCGGCCCCTTCAAGGACGCCTCCGCCACCCGCACCGGCCAGAGGCGGATCGGGTAGACGGTCCGGTACTCGCACTCGACGCCGTTCACCGGCGTCGTGCGGAACGGCGTGTGCCGGGGGATCGTCAGCCCGTGCGACAGGTCCGCGCCGGCGTTCGGCTGGAACTGGGCGATCAGCATCGACGGGATCGGCGCGAGGTAGTGCGGGTAGAGCAGGCCGAGCAGCGCGTCCGTCAGTTCCGGGAAGTCGTCGTCGATCTTCTGCCGGACGCGGGCGGCGAGCACCGCGAACCCTTGCAGCATCCGCTCGACGTGCGGGTCGGTGCTGCGGCCGGTCGCGTCCAGCCGGAGGAACCCGGCCTCCTTCGGGTACTCGCGGCTGAACTCGCGGGCCTGCTCCTGCAGGAACCGCAACTCCTGGTCGTAGAACGGCCACAGTTCCCGGCTCACGCGGTCACCCCCGGACTGGAAACGTCGTGGTGGCCGGTGGCCAGTTCCATCGTGGTGTCGAACACCACCCCCTCGATCGGCGTCGGGTCCACGTTCAGGGTCGCCACGATTCGGAAGTACGCCGCCCCGATCCGGTAGCCCTTCGGCTGCTCGGCCTTCACCTCGTCCAGGGTGCGGGGGATGACGTTCACGTTCGTCAGCCGCGGCTCGTAGGTCTGGATGACGTGGGCGATGTGCTCGGCCAGGGCGGCGCGTTCCGTGCCCGACGTGCCGTCGCGGTGGGTCATGTCCCGCAGCCCGTAGTTCGCGATCGAGCCGGCGACGAGCGGCAGCCCCTCGAAGTATTCCTCCGGCGGCCGCTTCGTGTTCAGCAGGGCCTCCAGGTCGCGGAGGACGGCCGCCTCGGTCTGCGCGAGCGAGTACCGGCACCTGTTCACCGGCAGCGCCGGGTCGGTCAGCCGGTCGAAGAACGAGGGCGGGTAGTCGTCCATACGGGCCAGAGGGGTCTGGGGCTTGTGTGGAGATTGGGGTTGAATACGGGGTACTCTGTACTGTGTACCACGTACTCGGTTCACGGTGGGCGGTCGGGGAACGTGAGACTCCCCAAGTCCCATCATCCACGACGGGCGGAAAAAAGGAAGCCCCAACCGTCCGGTCGGGGCCTCTTTCGGGTACTGCGGCGGCCGCAACCTTAGACCTTCGAGTTCGTCTTCAGGTTGTACCCGGTCTTGCCGGCGGGCTTCGTGACGCCCTTCTCGTCCTGGGCGAAGTATTCCAGCGTCACCTGGGAGTAGTTGAACGAGATCGACTCGACCGGCAGGCCGTCGCTCGCGTTCGCCCCGCCCGTCTGGTACGACGAGATGAGCAGTTCCTTGAACTTGATCTGGAGGAACTTCTGCTGCTCGGCCTTCTGGCCGGACTTCCGGGCCGTCAGCGTGGCCTCCGGGATGTGCTGGCCGGTCGCACAGTGCAGCAGGAGGTCCGGGGACGCCTTGCACATCTGCATGGTGAAGTGGAAGTCCTGCATGCTCACCTTGCCGGACCCGCCCCCGCTCCCGTGGGCGAACGACCCGGTCTGCGTCGCCCCCCAGCTCCAGCTGAGGACCTGGATTTGGTCCTCGTAGCCCTTCTCCATCGACTCGCCCTTGATGTTCCCGGCCTTCAAGTCGAGGTGAATGTCCATCGCCATTGTCGAATCCCCCTCCGGGCCGGCTGCTGGCCGGCCGAACTCCGGGTCGGCGGCCGGGGGTACGTGCCCCGGCCGCCTGTCCCGTTACGAAATCGAAACCCCGTCCCCCGGCCCGACGACGCGTCGGGTCAGGACTTCTTCTGCGGCAGCTCGGCGACCAGCCGCATCGAGGTCGCCAGCCCCTCGAGCTGGAAGTGCGGCCGCAGGTGCGCGACCGCCTGGTACCAGCCCGGCTTGCCCTTGACTTCCGTGACCGTGATCGACGCGGCCGTGAGCGGGCACTGCGCCTTCATCGTGTCGCCGACGTTCTCCGGGTTCACTACCACGTAGTTCTGAATCCAGTTGTTCAGCCACAACTCCATCTCGTCCCGCGACGCGAACGACCCGACCTTGTCGCGGGCCATCGCCTTCAGGTAGTGGGCGAACCGGGAGACGCACAGCATGTAGTTCAGCTTCGTGGACAGCTCGGCGTTGGAGTTCGCCGCCGCGTCGAAGTACTTCTTCGGCTTCTGCGTCGTCTGCGTGCCGATGAACACCGCCTTGTCCGTGTCCTTGTAGTGCAGCAGCGGGAGGAACCCGAGGCCGCTCAGCTCGGCCTCCCGGCGGTCCGGGATGAGCACCTCGCTCGGGCACTTGGCCGTCTTCCCGCCGCCCTCGTTGAACACGTGCAGGGGAAGCCCCTCGACCTGGCCGCCGCCCTCGACCCCGCGGGTCCGCATGAACCACCCGTCCTTGGAGAACGCGGCCGTGCAGCGGGCGGCGAACGCCCAGGCCGAGTTCATCCAGAGGTACTTGTTGTGGTCCGTCCCGTCGACCCCTTCCTCGTAGTTGAACTCCTCGACCTTCTTGTCCGTCAGCCCGTTCCCGTAGGGGTACCGGCCGAGGACGCGGGGCATGGTCAGGGTGACGTACCGCGAGTCCTCGGACTCTCGGAAGCTCCGCCACGCCGCGTAGTCGATCCCCTGGAAGATTTTGTCCAGGTCCCGCGGGTTGTTCAGGTCGGTGAACGACTCGAGGTTGAACATGTCCGCGCCGGCGGCGGCCACGAACGGGGCGTGCGCCGCCCCGGCGACGCCGGCGATCTTTTGCAGCATCGCCACGTCCTCGGCGGACTTGCCGTCGAAGTCGTAGTCCCCGACGAGCATCCCGAACGGGCTGCCGCCGAGCGTGCCGTACTCCGCCTCGTAAATCTTCTTGAACATCTGGCTTTGGTCGAACTCGACGGCCCGCTCCAGGTCCTTCGCCAGCGTCTTCTTGCTCACGTTCATGACGCGAATCTTCAACGTCGCGCCCGTCTCGCTCTGGTCCGTCAGGTACTTGATCCCCCGCCAGGTCGCTTCCAGCCGCTGGAACTCGGGGTTGTGCATGATCTCGTTCAACTGGGCGGACAGCTTGCGGTCGATCTCGGCCTTCCACGCCTGGATCGTCCGCTCCACGTCGCCGGACACGACCGACCCCGGCTGGGCCTCGAGCGCCTGGCGGATGACGGCCTCGATGAACTGCTTGTTCTGCTGCTTCTGGCTGTCGTTCTTCGGCTTGGTGACCCGCAGGACCTCGTCGAGGAGTCCCCCCTCGGCGGTCGTGGCGGTCGCCTGTTGGCTGGCGGCTTTTTGTTCGGCCATGGCTTACTTCCCCTCCCCGGCGTTCGTGTCGATGCCCAGTTGCTTGGCGAGTTCTTGCACCTTCTCGGTGTTCGCCAGAACGTCCTGGAGGACGGATTCCAATTGCGTGTTCGTGCTGATGCGGGACAGCACCTCGTCAAGCCGCTTCCGCATGTCGAGCAGTTCCTTCAGCGGGGCGACCTGTTCGGCCACCTCGGCCGGCTCGAAGTCCTGCATCGACTTGAACTGCAACGACAGCCGCAGCTTGCTGTTGTCGTCGGCCAGCTTGTTGTCCACGCTCAGGTTGAGCATCGGGGCGGCGTCGGCCATCACGCTATCGACGTTGTCGCGGTCGATCTCGACGAACTTCCGGTCCTTCAGCGCCCCCAGTTCCTTCTCGTCCCGGTGGCCGGACAGCCCGGCCATGATGCCGACGACGAACGGCAGCTCCTTCTTGACCATCGCCCCGTTGGTTTCAACGTCGTAGGTGATCTGCACCCGCGGGCTTCGGACCCGGTCGAGCTTGTGTTGGAAACTTTCCGGCATGATTTTCCCTCGTTGAGCGGGAGGCCCAACCCGTCCAGGTGCCCGATTCGTCAGGCAGTACGGGGCGGGTTGGCGAGCGGTTTTCCGGGGGCGATAGAAATGTCATCCGGGACGATCCGCTCCGGCCGATACGCCCCTATCTAACGGGGTTTGCGGCGCATGTGCAAGGAAAAACCCGCGGAACGGCCGCGTGTGAAGAAATGAAAAAATCCCGGCGGGTTACCGCCGGGATTCGCGCGTTTTCAACGGCCATCATGCGTCCACGGCGAACCCGCCGACCGACCCGCCGGCCCGTAGCGAGTCGAACGGCAGCCCGTTGACGTTCGTGCCCTGGGCCAAGTCGAACTGGAAGTCCTCGTCCGTCTGGATCGTGCCCGCGTCGAACGGGTTGGTGAACGTGAACCGGACGACCTCGAACCCGGTCCCCCGCGGGGTGCTGACGAGGATCGACCGGCGGCCGCCGGACCCGTCCGTGCTCCCGCCGAACGCCACCCCGCTGACGCCGCTGTTCTTCGCGTTCTGGGACGGGATCAGCCCGCCGCCGGCGGTCGTCTGCGGGAACGCGAAGAAGTTGACCGCCACCTTCGTGAGCAGTTGGCCCGGCTGGTCGCTGCCGAGGAACACCCGGACGTGCGGCCCGCCGCCCGGCCCCGGCGCGGTCGCGATGTCCGCGATCTGGTCCCCGTCGAACCGGCCGGCGCTGACGAACACGCCGCCCCGGAAGTTCGGGTCGTAGGCGAAGTAGTCGGCGATCGTCCGGAAGGCGTTCGGCCCGCCGTCGGTCGCCGCCTTCGTCACGTCGAACACCCGGACCCGCGGCCCGCCGCGGAACCCGGCCCCGGCGATGATTTCCGGCGAGCCGTCCCCGTTCACGTCCCCGATGGCGACGTTCACCCCGCCGCGGAACGTGCTCTCGTACGGGAAGAAGTTCAGCGGCCCGAACTTGTTCGCGAAGAACGTCGCGTTGTCGAACGGCGACCCGGTCGTCGGGTCGATCCGGAACACGGCGATCCGCGGCCCGCCGCCGATCCCGGCCCCGACCGCGACCTCGTCCCGGCCGTCGTTGTCGAAGTCCCCGGCGGCCACGTTCAGCCCGCCCCGGAACGTCTCCTCGAACGCGAAGAACTGAGCGATCAGGTCGGACGCCGCCAGCTTGCTCAGGTCCAGGTTGGCGAGCAGCCGCGACCCCTTGATGATCGTGATGAGCGGCGCGTCCCCGGCCCCGGCGGACAGGATCAGGTCCGGCGTGTTGTCCCCGTCGATCTCCGCGAACGTGATCCCCGGCGGCGTCACCGGCCCGCCGGCCGTGCCCGTGTTCGGCGTGACCACGAACGGGTTCGTGATGACCCCGGCCCCGGTCAGCGAGGTCGGGATGTCCGTGCCGAGCTGCTGGAACTGCACCCGCGCGGCGAACTCGGACCGGTCCACCCCGACCCGCGGCGCGGTCTGGACGACGAACCCTTCCGCCTGGAACCCGCCGAGCGTCTCGATGGACGTGAACTCGAGCGTCGTGTTGAACGGGGCCCCGAACGTGTACTTCCCGTCCCCGTCGCCGGCGTTGCC
Source organism: Limnoglobus sp. (assembly GCF_059499385.1). Classification (NCBI taxonomy): domain Bacteria; kingdom Pseudomonadati; phylum Planctomycetota; class Planctomycetia; order Gemmatales; family Gemmataceae; genus Limnoglobus; species Limnoglobus sp. Next base: position 280,848 of record NZ_JCABYM010000081.1, read on the forward strand.
GATGATGACGAACGCCGCGACCGGTGCCCCGGCGAAGAACGGGTTGAGCGTGTCGAACGGGGAGAACGTCCTGCCGTCGGCGACGACCGGGCTGTTCCCGTTCACCCGGATCGCCGCGCCCTGGGCCGGGCGGACGGTGAAGATGTCCTTCGCCACGTTGTCCAGGTCGCCGAACGGGTTCTGTTTGCTCGCCGCCACCGTCCGCCGGCTCGGGTCGAACTGGCCGATGGTGACGAGCTTCGCGTTCGCTTCGGTCACGAACCGGGTTCGCGTCGTGGTCGTGAGGCCGTCGTTGTTGTCCACGCCAGGGTTGATCTGCACCTGGCCGCCCGGCACGTCGAACAGCGGCGTCGGCGTCACGAATGCCGGGTCGGTGACCTTCGTGTACGCCTTCGCGTCCTCGGCGCTGAAGTCCTTGCCGCTCGTCAGCGTGACAGACCCGCCGCCCAGCACGCGGATCGGCGGCGTCTGGTTCGCCTGGTCCTCGAACCGGATGATGAGGTCGCCGCTGTCGCGGACCGAGACCGACCCGGCCGTGAGGTTGACGAACAACTCGCCTTGCAGGTCCTGGATGGCCTGGTTGAACTTCGTGTCCTGGCTGGCCGTGGAGATGTTCTTGGCGATCGCCCCGGCCCCGACGGTCGTGAGCGTGTTGCCCGGCGCGTCGAGGGTGAACGCCCCGGACCCGTTCAGGTACAGCTTGGACGTGGTGATGGCCGCGGCCTTCGCCTCGGTCGCCGTCCCGCCCTGGAGCGTCAGAACGATGACGCCGGCCGGGTTCGTCGTGGTGACGTTCCCGTTGAACGCGAGCGAGGTCGTGTTGAGGTTGATCGCGCCGCCGGCCGCCGCGTTCGCGCCGCTCGCCGCCGTCACCGGGGCGTTGAACGTCGTCGTCCCCGTGCCCGTCGTCTGGACGAGCCGCGTCGGCGACAGCGCCCCATTGAACGTCGCGTTCTTGGCGTTCGCGACCGTGAGGGTGCTGATCGGCGTCGCGCCGCCGATGGCCTTCGCGGCCGTGATGTCCACGTTCGGCCCGCCGATGACGAGGTCGAGGCCGGCCGTCGTGGGGTCGAGCGTGTCGTTGAACGCGATCGTGCCGCCGGTGGCGAGGAACTTCCCGCCGGTCGGGGCCGAGAACCGGACCGGGTCGCCGAACGTCTGCGAAACCGAGGTTTGCACGATCGGCCCGTTGACGGCCGTGATCCCGCCGGCGTTCGTCGTGAGGTTCGCGAGCGGCGTACCGGCCCCGACGGACAGGTTGAAGACGGTGTTGCCGGCCGTGTTCGCCGTCAGGCTGCCGGGGCCGTCCACACTGCCGGTGAACACGATCGTGTCGCCGGCGGCGGCGGACGCCGCGACGGTCGCGGAGCCGGTGACGAGCACCTTGGCCCCGTTCGTCTGGGCGAACGTCGCACCGCTGACCGTCGTGTCGCCGAGCGTCACCGTGGTCGTGGCGTTCAGCTCGACCGCGCCGGCCGCGGTGACGTTCGCCCCGTTCTGCACGGCGATGTCGGTCGCGAAGTAGCGGACCTCGCCGTTCGCCGTGACCGGGCCGGTCTGGGTGATCGTTTGGAACCGGGCGGCCGCGTCGCCGACGATCAGGGCCGAGTTGTTGTCCGGCAGCGCCCCGACGGCGAGTGTGTCGGCCGCGGTCCCCCGCTGAACGTTCAGCACCGTCGTCGGGCCGCGGAACTTCGTCGTCGCGAACGTCCCATTCCCGCTGCGGATTTGTGAGAACCCGTCGCCGGCCGTCGGGTCTTCGAGGAGCGCGGTACTCGTCGCGGCCGGCAGCAGGAACTGCAACGACCCGACGGACGTGACGTTGAGTTCCACGGCATCGACGTTCTGATACGTCAGCGTGTCGGTGGCCGTGCCGGTCAACGCGATCGTGCCGGTCTGACTGCCGGTGAACGTGTTCACGATGCCGGTGAACGCCCCGTTCGCGACGATGAACCGCTCGCCGACGGCCGGGCCGTTCGCATTGAACGCGATCCCGCCGGTCGGGACCGGCGACCCGTTGACGTAATCCACGGTCGCCGACTCGACGCCCTCGACCGGTTGGGCCGTGTTCGCCGTACCGTTCAGCAGGATCGCCTGCGTCCCGATGGCATCCGTGGACAGCAGCGTCGCGCCGAGGAAGAGTTGCACGTTGTCGGCGTTGCGGACGAACCGGTAATCGCCGGCGGCCGTGGCGTCGTAGGTGCGGACCGTCTCGTCGTCGCTCGTGATCGTGAACGTGTGCGTGGCCGGCGCTCCGATCGCCGCCTGCGTGACGGTCGCGTCGGCCTGCATGGCGAGCGTGAACACGATCGTCTCGTCGCCTTCCTTGTTCAGGTCTTCCACCAGGTCGAACGCGATGTTCTGCGTCGTCGTCGTGAAGTTCCCGGCCGGGAACGTCAGGTCGGTCGGGTTGGTGAAGTTGTAATCGACGCCGAGGGTGGCCGTCCCGCCGGGGGTGACGCGGACGGTGATCGGCTGGTCGAGGCCGTCCACCCCCGCGCCGACCGCGTTGATCGTCAGTTGCACCGTCGCCGTCACGCCCGTCACGTTGTCTTCCGGCCGGCTGTTCGCCGCCTGAGTGAAGCTGAAGACGGCCATGTCGTTGTCCGTAATCGTGGCCGTGTCCTGCGCCTTCGCGATGGTCACCGCGCCGGCGAGGCTCGCGTCCGTCGTCACGTTCGCGATCTTCGAGTCGAACTGCTCCGACCCTTCGACCCGGCGGTCGTCGATGATCGGCACGGCGATGGTGACCATTTGGGTCTTCGCCGCGAACGTGAGCTTCGACGCGGTGACGGTGAAGTCCGCCCCCGCAGTGGCCGGCCGGACGCCGACCCCGGCGAGCGTCGAGAAATCGACCGACACGTCCTTCGACACCGGGTTCGACAGCGTCACCGTGTAGATCAGGTTCGTCCCCTCGGCGCTCGTGGACGCCGTCAGGCTGATCGTGGCCGTGTCGTCGGTGACGATGACCCCCTTCGCCGTGTCCGTCGCGTCGATCTTCGCTGCGGATACGCCCGGCCCCAGGGTGACGACGTTGGACAGGCTCACGGTGAAGAACTCGTCCCCCTCGACGAGGTTGTCGTCCAGCACGACGACCTGGAACGTCTTCGTCTCGCCGGCCGTGCCTGCGAACGCGAGCGTGCCGGCCGCGGCCGTGTAATCGCCCTCGACGACGAGGGCGGTGCCGTCGGCCGTCTGGAAATTGACCGTGAACCCGCCCTGGACCGGGTTGGACAGCGTGACGGTGAACGTGATCGGCCCGCCGGCCTCGGACTGCGCCACGTCCTGGATCGTGAGCGTCGTGGAGTCGTCGTTAGTAATCGTGCCGGTGGCCGTGTCGGTCGCGTCGATGGCCGCGGCCGGGATCAGCGCGTTGTTCGGGACGACGTTGAACAGGCTGACCGCGAACGTCTCGTCCGCCTCGACCTTGTTGTCCGGGTTGACGGTGACGGTGAACGTCTTCGACTCGCCGTTCGTCCCGGCGAACGTCAGCGTGCCGAGGGCCGCGAGGTAGTCGGCGTCGGCCACCGTCGCCGTGCCGTCGGCCGACTTGAACTGCACCGTGAACCCGCCCTGCACGTCGCCGTTGAGCGTCACGGTGAACGTGATCCCCCCGCCGTCCTCGGCCTGCGCCACGTCGGCGACGGTCAGCGACGCGGTGTCGTCGTTCGTGATCGTCCCCGTCCCGGTGTTGTCCGTCGCGGAGATGGTCACCGGCCGGCCGCCGTCCACCAGCCCGCCGAGCGTGATGGTGAACGTCTCGTCCGCCTCGACGACGGTGTCGGCCGTCGTCATCACCATCACGGTCTTGCTCGTCGTCCCGGCCGGGAACAGCACGACCTGCCCGGCGAGGGCCGTGTAGTCCGACGCGGCCGCGGCCGTGCCGTCGGCCGTCGTGACCGTCACGGACGTGTCCACGTCCACCGGGTTGGACAGAGTGATGGTGAACGTGACCGGCCCGCCCTCGACGGCGGACGCGGTCTTCGTGATCTTGAACTCGGCCGCGTCGTCGTTGACGATCGTGCCGGTCCCGGCGTTGTCCGTCGCGGAGATCGTGACCTTCCGCCCCCCGTCGTTCAGCCCGCCGAGGGTGATCGTGAACGTCTCGTCCGCCTCGACCGAGTTGTCGGCGGTGGTGAGGACGTTCACGAGCTGGCTCGTCACGCCCGGCCCGAACGTGACGGTTTGCGCCATCAGCGGCGTGTAGTCGTTGTTCGCGACCATCGCGGTGCCGTCGGCCGTCGTCACCGTGACGGACGTGGTCACGTCCACCGGGTTCGTCAGCGTCACCATGAACTGGACCGGGCCGCCTTCCGTCGCGGACGCCAGCTTCGTGATCTTGAACTCGGCCGCGTCGTCGTTCGTGATCGTGCCGAGGCCCGTGTCCGTGGCGACAATGTCCGCCGGGTCCGCGCCCGCGGCAGGGACGACGTTAAACAGGCTCACGGTGAACGCCTCGTCCAACTCGACGGTAGTGTCCGCGTTGATCGTCACCATGAAGGTCTGCGACTCGCCGTTCATCCCGACGAACGTGAGTGTCCCGGTCGTCGCGACGAAGTCGCTGCCCGCCGTCGCCGTCCCGCTCGTCGTCTTGTAATCGACGGTGAACCCGTCTTGAAGGTCCCCGGTGAGCGTGACGGTGAACGTCATCGTCCCGGCGTCCTCGTCCTGCGTCACGTCCGCGACCGTCAGCGTCGCGGTGTCGTCGTTTAGGATCGTCCCGGTCGCGGAGCCGTTCGTCGCGGAGATCGTGACCGCGCCGGTCAGCCCGCCGTCGTTCAGCCCGCCGAGGGTCGCCTTGAAGGTTTCGTCCGCTTCGACGATCAAGTCCGCCGTGGTCGGGACCATCACCATCTGGCTGGTCGTCCCGGCCGGGAACAGCACGACGACGGCGACCAGCCCGGTGTAATCGACCCCGTCAACCGCCGTCAGGTCGGCGGTCGTGACGGTCACCGACGTGTCCGCCTCGACCGGGCTGGAGAGCGTGATCGTGAACACGATCGCATTCCCCTCGACGGCGCTCGCGGCGGCGATGGAGAATTCGGCCGCGTCGCCGTTCAGGATCGTCCCGGTCGCCACCCCGTCCGCGATGGTCACGTTCCGGCCGCCGGCGTTCAGCCCGCTCAGCGTCGCCGTGAACGTCTCGTCTTGTTCCACCTTGCCGTCCGCGACGGTGGCGACGGTCGCCGTGCCGGTCAGCGCCCCGGCAAGAATCGTGATCGTCTGCGGGGTGGTGACGAAGTCGGTGTTCTCCGCCGCCTTGTCCCCCATCTCCTTGCTCGGCGTGAGCGTGATCGTCAGGTCCGTGTCCACCGGGTTCGTCAGCGTCGCCGTGAAGGTCACGCCGTTGCCTTCCAGCGCCGCCGCGTCCGCGATGCTGACCGTGGCCGCGTCGTCGTTCAGAATCGTCCCCGTCGCGGTCCCGGTCCCGATGGTCACGTTCCGGCCGCCGGCGTTCACCCCCCCCAGCGTGGCCGTGAACGTCTCGTCCAGCTCGACGACATTGTCGGCGACGGTCGCGACCGTCGCCGTGCCGCTCAACGTCCCGGCGGTGATCGTGATGAGTTGCGGGGCCGTGTCGAAGTCGGTCGTCCCGGTCGCGGTGTCCCCGCCCTGCTTGCTCGGCGTCAGTGTCACCGTCACGTCCACGTCGACGGCCTTCGTCAACGTCGCCGTGAAGACGATGCCCGTGCCCTCCGTCGCCATCGCCGGGGCAATGCTCACGGTGGCCGCGTCGTCGTTCTGGATCGTCCCCGCGGCCGTGCCCGTTCCGATGGTGACGTTCCGGCCGTTAGCGTTCAGCCCGCTCAGCGTCGCCGTGAACGTCTCGTCCAGCTCGACGACGTCGTCGGAAACGGTGGCGACGGTCGCCGTGCCGGACGTGGTCCCGGCCGTGATCGTGATGACCTGCGGGGCGGTCGCGAAGTCGGTCGTCTCCGTCGCCGTGTCGCCGGCCTGCTTGCTCGGCGTCAGCGTCACCGTGATGTCCACGTCGGTGGCCGCGCTCAGCGTCGCGGTAAAGACGATCCCGGTCCCCTCCAGGGCCATCGCCGGGGCGATGCTCACCGTGGCCGCGTCGCCGTTCAGGATCGTCCCGGCCGCCACCCCGTCCGCGACGGTGACGGCCCGCCCGCCCGCGTTCAGGTCACTCAGTGTCGCGGTGAACGTCTCGTCCGCCTCGACCTTCCCGTCCGCCACGGTGGCCACCGTCGCCGTCCCGGTCAACGATCCCGCCAGGATCGTGATCGTCTGCGGGGCCGTCGCGAAGTCCGTGTTCTCGGTCGCGCTGTCGCCCGGCTCCTTGCTCGGCGTGAGCTTGATCGTCACGTCCGTGTCCACCGGGTTCGTCAGCGTGGCCGTGAACACGACGCCCAGCCCTTCCCCGGCCGACGCGTCCGCGATGCTCACGGTGGCGGAGTCGTCGTTCTGAATCGTGCCGGTCCCGGTCAGCGTCGCCCCGCCGCCGGCGAACACGACGTTCCGGCCGATCGCCGCGAGGTTCGACAGGATCAGCCGCACCTGCTCGTCGAGTTCGACGATAACGTCGGCGGTCGTCGTGACGTTGATCGCGAAGGCGGCGGTGGAGTCGGCGGCGAACAGTTGGACGTTCGCCGCGGCGAGCGCCGTGTAGTCCGTGCCGGCCGTGGCCGGGTTGGTCACGCCGTCGGCCGTCTCGCGGTCGGCGGTGACCGCGACATCGACCGGGTTGTCGATCGTGACCGAAAACGCGAGCGTGCCGCCCTCGGCGACGGACGGCCCGTTGATGCTGACCGTCGCCAAGTCGTCGTTCTGGATCGTCCCCGCCGCCGTGCCGGTGGCGATCGTCACGTCCCGGCCGCCGGCGTTAAGGCCGCTGAGAGTGGCCGTGAACGTCTCGTCCAACTCGACGGTGTTGTCCGCCACGGTCGCCACCGTGGCCGTCCCGGACGTGGTACCTGCCGTGATCGTGATGACTTGCGCGGCGGTCGCGAAATCGGTGGTTTCGGTCGCGGTGTCCCCGCCCTGCTTGCTCGGCGTCAGCGTCACCGTCACGTCCGTGTCCGCGGCCTTCGTGAGCGTCGCCGTAAACACGATCCCGGTCCCTTCCGTTGCCATCGCCGGGGCGATGCTGAGGGTGGCGGAATCGTCGTTCTGGATCGTGCCCATGCCCTGGGCGTCGCCGATCGTGGCGTTGGCGGACGGGTTCGACAGATCGACGAAGAACGTCTCGTCGAGTTCGACCGTCTCGTCCCCGTTCACGAGGACGGTGATCGTCTTGGACTTGTCCCCGGCCGGGATGGTCAGTTGCGTCGTGGCGACGGCCTGGAAGTCGGTCCCGGCCTTCGCCGACCCCTCGCTGGTGGCGTAGTCCACCGTCACGTCCGCCGCCTCGGCCACGTCGAGCGACACGGTGAACGTGAACATCGTCGTGCCGGCGTTCCCCTCGGCCGCCATGACATCGTTAATGGTGATGACGGCCGGGTTCACCCGGTCTTCGAGCTGCACGAGGTTGGGGCGGAGGCGGGGGGCGGACTTGCGGGCGGCTCGGGTCGTCTTGCGGGGGAACAGGGTCGTGAGCCAGGTGGGGACCATGGGTCGCTACTCCGCGCGATGGTGTTGAGCTGGGGTGAGGTTCGAGGCTGAGGCCGGTCGCCGGGCGTTATTGAGGAAATCCAGGGCGTCGTCCATGAATGTAGCGAAACACCGGGCCGAACAAGCCCATTTAGGTGCTACAGTCGGAATATCTTCGCCGCACACCCGGTAAAGAACGCCCAATGCAATCAAACCGACCTTCTTAGTACGACGAACCGTCCGGACCGTTCGTTTTTACCCGACCCGCAGAATTCCCTTGTTGTGGGAACCCGCGGGATGAGGTAAAACGAACGGTGTCGGGCAATCCTGCATTTGTGGTCCTACGTAGATATTTGGTGGAACAGAACGCCGCACCTTGAGAGTTGGTATGCCTCGTTTTGCGAAGTACGAAGAGGGCGACGAACCGGTCGAAGGGTATCGGTTGGTGGATTTCCTCGGCGCGGGGCAGTTCGGCGAGGTGTGGAAGGCCCAGGAGATTGCCACCAAGAAGCTGGTCGCCATCAAGCTCATCGACCTGTCGCACAGTTCCAGCGCCTTGAAGGAACTCAAGGCCCTCAACCTCGTCATCAACCTCAACCACCCGAACCTCGTCCCGATCTTCACGGCCCGCCTCAAGGACAAGAACGGCAAGGAGATGCCGCTCAACAAGGCCGAGGAGATCAAGCAGAAGGGCCAACTCCGGGAACTCGTCATCGCGATGGGTCTGGGCGAGCGGAGCCTGTCCGCGCGGTTGAAGCAGCTGAACCCGGACGGCACTTCCCCGGACGACTTCCAGGGCATCCCGCTGGAGGAACTGCTCGGGTACATGCAGGGGGCGGCGAAGGGGATCGACTACCTCAACAAGGCCGACCACGGGCTGGCCATCGGCGACGGGCCGATCATCCACTGCGACATCAAGCCGGACAACATGATGATCGTGTCCGGCGAGGTGCAGATCGCCGACTGCGGCGTCGCCGTCATTATCACCCCGGACGCCCGCCAGACGAAGGCCGCCGGCTCCCCCGCGTACAGCGCCCCGGAACTGACCGGGAACAAGCCGGTCCCCGGCACGGACCAGTACGCCCTGGCCATCAGCTATTACGAACTCCGCACCGGCAAGCTGCCGTTCGACGAGCAGATGGGGCAACTGTCCATCATGCTCGCGCACGCCGAGGGGCGGCTCGATTTCAGCAGCCCGGTCATTTCCGAAGACGAACACAAGGTCCTGCGGTGGGCGACGGCCGTGCAGCCGCGGAACCGCTACCCGTCCTGCACGGAGATGGTCCGGCAGCTCGTCCGCGCGACCGAGGGGCTGCCGCCGCTGGAGCCGGGCAAGGTCGTGGCGAAGGCGGCGAGCGTGGCGGTCGCGACGCCGCGGCCGCGGGCCGTCGATCCGGGCGAGGTTCGCGCGACGCCGCAGTTGCCGGTCCAAGACCCGACGCCGCCGAAAGGGTCCGCCGGGTTGGACCCGTTCAAGAGCACCGACGACGTGACGTTCGAGCTGCCGCAACCCGCGGAGGAACTCCGCGGCACGGTGATCCCGGACTCGGGCCGGTTTCTGCCGCCGAGCGACCCCAACATCGCGTTCCCGGCGACCGCCACGCCGAGCGGGACGAGCGGGCAGGAGACGCGGAAGTCCAACTACGAGTCGTTCTCCGAAATCCTCATCCCGACGACGCCGGAGGAGAACTTCGGGGCGGAGGAAACGATTACCCCGCCGCCCGCGCCCCCGCCGCCGGTCGCGGCGTCCGCCGAATCGCTCGGCAGCCTGGGCACGATCAACATCAGCCGGCCGCAGATCAACCTGGAACAAGACGACCCGATGGGGCAGAAACTCGGGGCGGTCGGCCTCGACCCCGAGATCGCGAAGATCATCAAGGAGGGCCGTGCGTCCACGCCGGTCAAGCAGCCGGCGGCCCGCACGCCGCCCGTGCCGTCCGGGAACCGCCCGCCGTCGAACCCGGTCATCGTCCCGCCGACGACGCCGGGCCGCAAGTCCACGCAGTACCCCCGCGAGACGCCGGAGGAGGAACAGTCGCTCCCGCCGTGGCAGAAGGAAGAGGAGCGGTCCCTGCCCCCGTGGGCGAAGGAGGCCGAGCGGGAACGGCAGAAGGCGCTCTCGCAGTCCAGCCTCCCGGAAATGCCGGCCGCGTCCTGGAAGCCCCCCGCCCCGGCCCCCGCCGGCGGCGGGGTGATGAAGTACGTAGCCGGCGGGGTGATCGGCGTCGGCCTCGCCGCCGGCGGCGTCTTCTTCGCGCTCTCCGGCCCGTCGTCGTCCTCGAACACGGTGGTGACGGTCCCGCCGTCGCCGCCGCCCCCGCCAAACGTGACCCCGGAAGCCGTTGACCCGGCGAAGGTGCAGGCCGTCAACGCCTTTATCGCGAACAAGGACTTCGACGCGGCCGAGAAGGCGGCGAAGGAGCTGACCGCCGGCGTTTACCAGAAGCTCCAGGACGAGTGGCGGGACCAGATCGCGAAGGGCCGCCAGACAATCGTGCCGGTCAAGACGCTCGACGAGAAGATTCGCGACATCGACGACCTTATCAAGAAGGGCGACGCGAAGTCGCTGACCGAGGCCGAGGCGCTCGCGCGGGCGCTGCCCGACGAGGCGAAGGCGCGGCGGGAGGCGTTCCTCAAAACCGTCGCCGACGCCCGCCAGATGGCGGCCGACGACGGGCTGACGGCGAACCTGAAGGCGCTCGAAGACCGGCCGGCCGGCGAAATCCGGCCCGCCGCCCAGTTGGTCATCAACCGGTACACCCTGCCGGCCCAGCAGAAGGCCATCGGCAAGAGGCTGATCGCCATCGGCGAGAAGAAGAAGGAGCACCGCGGCCCGATCACCGAGGTCCTGACCGACGAGGACCGGTTCTCCATCTTCGTGCCCGACGCGACGGACCGCCGGCTCGTGTTCGCGTGGCGGGCCGACGACCTGCAAGCCCGCGCCGCCGCGGTCGTGGGAAACTTCGACGCCCTGGCCGCGGCCGACGACGCGACCCGCGGGGTCAAGGTGACCGACGCCCGGAAGGCGGTCGCGGACCTGTCGAAGGCCATCGCGGATGCCGGCAAGCCGTTCGGCACGGCCTGGGACGCGGCCGCGGTCCCCGCGGCCGTCGGCAAGCTCAAGGCCGTCGGCGAGGCGTGGGCCGCCGCCCTCTCGAAGTCACCGGACGCGGTCAAGGCGCTCGGGGCATTCCTGACCGGCGACGCCCCGCCCCCGGCGGCCGTCCCGATGGCGCGGGAATACTTCCGGCTCGCCGCCGACCGGGACGACGCGGTCGCGAACGTCCGCAAGGTCCGCGACGCTTCCAAGAAGTGGCCGGGCGTCTCGGCCGCGGACCGCAAGGTCATCGACGGCCTCTACCAGGCCGCGCTCGCCGGGTACGCCGTCAAGCAACTGGCGTCCAACGAGCCGAACCTGGCCGCGCTGAAGGCGGACCTCGGGGACGAGCCGGCGTTCGGGTGGACGAAGGCGGTCGCCGCTGAGGCGGCGCTCGGCGAGAAGAAGCCGGCCGACGCGCTCGCGCTGCTGAAGGAAGCCGACGACCCGAAGGTGACGGACGACACGGCGGCGGACCGGAAGGCGTACATCGGCTACCTGCGGGGCCTCGCGGCCGGCAACGCCACGGCGGCCGACGCCCTGGCCGCGGCGTTCGAGAACCCGGCGAGCTTCCTGGCCACCCCGCGCCGCAAGCAGGCCGCGGCCGAGGTTCTCGCCGCGGTCGCCCTGAGTGGGCTGGACAAGAAGCCCGCGAAGCCGGAGGCCCCGTTCGCGAAGGGGTGGAACCCGTACCCGAAGAGCGAGAACGCGTACCGCTGGCTGGGCAAGGCTTACGACTTGGCCGGCGCGGCCAACCCGAACTGGGGGCTGCACCTCGCCCTCCTGGCCGACACGGCCGCGGGCAAGGACGTGGTCCGGAAGTGGCTGACCGAGGTGCCGGTGGACGAGCAGAAGATCGCCGAGGACGACCTGCCGGTCGCGCTGGCGTACTTCCGGCTGAAGGGGGAGGACGCGCGGCTGTCCGACGACCTGCGGGTCGCCGCCTACGCCGCCGGCACGCGGCTGGCCTTCCGCTACCTCGATTCCACGCTCGGCGACTGCCCGACGCAGAACGACGTGGCCGACCGCGACGACCTGATCCTGCCGAAAATTCAAAACCAATTCTGGGGGCCGGGGCTGCAACTGGCCGGCGGCCGGGCCGCCGACCGCGCGGCCCTCCGGCTCGGCCCGATCCGGGCGAAGGTGCTGGCGACCACGCCGAACGAGGATTTGCTGAAGCAGCACGGCCAGGAACTGGGTACCGCGATCGACGCCCTGCCAGAGGACCACCCGGACCGCGGTACGGCGCTGGGGCTGAAGGCACACCTCGCCAGCGGCCAGTTCCTGTCGGGGGCGGCGTTCTTGAGGGACGCCGGGGGGCAGGCGAAAGAGGACGCATGGAAGGCGATGTTGGACGACGCCCGGGCGTCGGTCCGGGCCGACCCGGCGAACCTGTACGGCAACCGCGTCCTCGCCTACGCCGGCATGTCCGAGTACAAGAACGCATTCACCCAGGTCCCGTTCGTCGCGCCGGACGGCCGGCTGAAGGCGTCGCCGTTCCTGGCGGGGGACCCGAACGTGCCGAAAATGGCCGAGGCGTTCCGGGCCGGGTGCGACGCCCTCGGGAAGCGGAAGAACTTCGGCTTCTGGTTCGTCCGCGGCGTGTTCCACTTCATCGCCGCCAACGACTTCGCCCGCGCCGGCGACCCGGACACGACGAAGAAGTACCTGGCGGTCGCGAAGGCGTCCGTCGAGAACGCGATGGCCCAACGGCCGAAGAAGCGGTTCGACGACCCGAAGACGCTCGCGTGCGTCCTCGAGGACATCGCGTGGCTGACCGGGGAGGACGCGGCCGAGAACTACCGGAAGGCGTACGCCCTGCTCGGCGACGCCAGCCCGCCGACGAGCGACCGGGTGAAGTTCGACGGGCTGGTCGATCGCGCCCGGTGCACGATCCGCGCCGCCCGCTACGGCCACCCGCAGGCGCCGGAGCGGATGGCGGAGGCCCTCCGGACGCTCACGGCGGTCGAGGAGGACGCCAGCCCCGACGCCCGGACGCACGTGCCCTCCTCGAAATACTGGCGGGCGATGGCCTACCGCACGGCGGGCAAGTACGGGGAGGCGGACGCCGCGTTCGCCGAGGCGGCCACCGCCGCGGCCGCGACGGCCCCGCAGTGGCTCCCGCTGATCTACGTCATGCGGGCCGAGAACGCGCTCGACGGGGCCGACAAGGCGGCCGCCGCCAAGACCGTCCGCGACCAGGTCGCCCTGCTCCGGGAGTTGGCCCGAACGTCCGCCGTTTACGAACTGCAGTTCGGCTACGTACCCGACTACCTCCTCGGCCGACTCGACCTGTTGGACAACGACACCCGGTCCGCGTCCGAGCACTTCTCGGCGGTCTACACACTTCTGACCCGGAACGCGGACGCCCCGACGTTCCGGACCGAGGTGTCCGCGGGGCTGAAGGCCGTCGCCTTCGAGCTGACCGAGTGCAAGGACCGGCTGACGGCCCGCGATGTCGCGGACCGGAAGGCGCTACTCGCCAAGCTGGTGCAGCGGTTCGGGTGGGTGCTCACGCCCGCCGAGGCCGCCCTCGTCAACCGCGCCAAGTAACCCACGTCCCCCCGCCCGTCCCGTTTCCACATCGGCGTCCGTCTAACCTGCCAGCCCGAAACTCCCGGTCTAACAGGGAGTGGCGAAGGTGTGCGGGTTGTGCCGTCCCCACGGCTTGTAGCGATTCTTCTAAATCACTGAACTTTGAGGGATGCCCGCCCGATTTAGCAGGTAAGAACCGGCGCAGTGTGATTTCTGGAGGAGCCGATGAAACGCCTACGCTGCAAATGGGTCGCGGGCTGCATCGCGGTATCGGTGGCATCGACGGGCGTGGCGACCGGGCTGGAACCGCTCCGGCTGCCGAAGGTGCTGACCGGCTCCCGCGCGCCGGCCCCGGCCGAGCCGGCCGCCCCGAACGGCCCGATCCAGCTCGTGCAGCGGGACGAGGTGGACCTGCCGGCCCCGACGCAGCCGCAGGCCCCGGTCGCGCCTGCCCCGGCCCCCGCCCCGGCCCCCGCCCCGGTGACGCCGTCGGCCGGCGGGTCGTCCAGCACGGTCAACGTCAACTCCGCCCCCGAACCCGGCCAGTCGTCGGTCGTGCAGGCCGGCGGGCAGACGCCGGCGCAGGCGCTCAACGCCCCGGACCTCGGCGGGCTGCTGGCCAAGTCCGACCAGGCCACCGGCGTCGAGGTGCAGCGGCGGAACTCGATCATCAGCGACCCCCGCCTCCGCGGCCTCCGCAACGGGCAGTACTACGCCCTCGGCGACGGCGTCCCGTACTTCCCCGGCCGGCTCGACCTCGACACCCCGGTGTCGAAGTTCTACCCGGCGATGGTGAAGGACGTGCAGGTCATCCGCGGGCCGTACACGTCGCTGCTCGGCCCGGCCCTCGGGTTCATCAACATCAACACCCTCGACTCCCCGCGGGCGCGGGAGGGCCGGGGGACGGAGTACCACGGCGTCTCGTCGTTCGGCTACCAGACGAACGGCGAGCAGTACAACGCGCTGCAGGTGGTGACGGCCGCGGGCGCGAACTGGGGGTTCCGCGGCAGCTACAACGTCCTCCAGGGGAACGACTACCGGGACGGCGGCGGGAACAGCATCCCGAGCAGCTACAACGCGAACAACTTCAACGTCGCCCTCGGGTACGACATCTCCGACGCCCTGTCGTTCGAGTTCAAGGCGCTGCGGTCGTTTCAGAACAACATCGAGTTCCCCGGCCTGTTCTTCGACATCGACGCGTCCGACACCGAGGCGTACAACCTCCGGCTGATCGGGCGGAACGTCGGCCCGTTCGACGTGTTCACCACCGACATGTGGTACAACGCCACGACCACGTCCGGGAACACGACGCAGGGGGCGAAGCAGGCGTTCGTGAACCGGCTGATCAAGTTCGCGTTCGAGGAGCCGTTCATCCAGACCGCCGCCGGCGGCATCGACCGGTCCCGGCTGCAAGGGTTCGAGTTCATGGACCGGTCCACCACTCGGTTCGCCGAACGGTCCCTCGGCTACCGGTTGACCGGGCAGTGGGGGAACGGCAAGGACGAGGCCACGATCTACACCGGGACGGACCTGAACGTCTTCGGCCAGGGGCTGACCGAGAACATCGTCTTCCAGCAACTCGCCGGGCCGAACATCATTCAGACGGTCCCGGCCACGCCGGCCGGGGTGCTGCCGACGATCAACCAGCAGCAGTCGATCCCGAAGTCGAACAGCCTGAACCCCGGCATCTTCCTGGAAGCCATGATCCCGGTCGGCGAGACGTGGAAGTTCAAGACCGGCGGCCGGCTCGACTACGTGCGGACGAGCAGCAACGCGCGGGCGATCACCGGGAACGTGGACATCTTCGGCCAGCCGCAGAGCCTCGGCGTGGCGGCGGCGCAGAACCGGCTGACCATCGACCCGAGCATCTACTCCGTGGACCCGTCCCCGATCAGCCGGTTCCCCGGCGACGTGGACCCGGCGTCCCGGCAGCTCGACCGCGACTTCGCGCTCTACTCCGGGTTCGCGACCGTCGAGTACAAGGTGACCGACGCGTCCACCCTGTTCCTCGGGTACGGCCACGCGGAGCGGGCCCCGACGCTGACGGAACTGTACTCGGCCGGCCCGTTCATCGGCGTGCTGCAACAGGGGACGAGCCGCCTCATCGGCGACCCGAACCTGGCGAAGGAACAACTGAACCAGTTCGACGTGGGCCTGCGGTACGACACCGACTACCTGAAGTTCGGGATCAGCGGGTTCTACGCGTTCATCAACAACTACATCACCTACGACGCCAACCGGGTGTCGCAGCTCGGCCTGTCGCAGGTCGTGTTCACGAACACGAACCTCGCCACGCTGGCCGGGACGGAACTGTACCTGCAAGCGCGGGCGACGCGGTGGCTGTCCCCGTTCGCGACCCTGAGCTACGTGCAGGGGATCGACCAGACGCACGTGGACAACCGCCGCGACACGGTGTTCACGGCCGTGGACGCGAACGGCACGCCGTTCACCAGCCGGCTGAACAGCAGCCGGCGGAAGGACCCGACGACTGGGGCGTTCGCGACGGACACGGAGCCGCTGCCGCAAATCCCGCCGATGGAGACGCGGCTCGGGTTCCGGCTGCACGGGGTCGAGGACAACCCGACGTGGCAGATCGAGTTCTCGACGCGGATCGTGAACGGCCAGAACGCCATCGCCGCGAGCCTCGGGGAGCAGCGGACGGCCGGGTTCACGACGTTCGACATCCGCGGGTACTGGCAGG
Source organism: Limnoglobus sp. (assembly GCF_059499385.1). Lineage (NCBI taxonomy): Bacteria > Pseudomonadati > Planctomycetota > Planctomycetia > Gemmatales > Gemmataceae > Limnoglobus > Limnoglobus sp. The sequence goes on from NZ_JCABYM010000081.1 coordinate 296,732, forward strand.
TGAACAAGAACTTCCTGGTGACGGCGGGGGTTGAAAACATCGGCGACAAGCTCTACCGCGAGCACCTCGACCCGATCGCCGCGAACCTGCTCCAGGCGGGGACTGGGGTGTCCGTGCCGGTGGTGTTCCGGCCGGGGACGAACTTCTTCTTCAACACGCAGTTGACGTACTAGCCAATCCGGGGGGGTAGTACGCGGTACTCAGTACACGTTAAGAAACGAACCGGGCCGACGGAATCCGTCGGCCCGGTGCATTCGTAGGGCGGGTCAAGGCTTTGCGCCGACCCGCCGCACCTCCAGCCGGTTCGGCAACTCTTCGATGTGGTTGCGGCCCCCCGGCGGGTCGGCGCAAAGCCTTGACCCGCCCTACAAGACCGGACCCGATCCGCGCGGCCAAGAACTGAATCAGACCTTAAAGAACTGCAAGTACACGACTCCGCCGGAGATGGCGAGCAGCAATACGGCGGCGACGTACAGCAGCCCGGCCCACTGCTTGTACGACCGGTCCTCGACGAGCGCCTCGGCGGACCAGCTGACGGCGCTCTGCGACTCCGTCAGACGTTGGAACACGCCGGCGACGAACGCCTGGTGCCGCTCGTCCCGGCCGGTCGCGGCAAGGTAGCACCCGGCCACGAGCGGCAGCGCCGCCGGCGTGTCGCCCGGCACGGCCGTCGGCTCGACCGGCAGCCCGCGGGCGAGCAGCCGGCCCAATCGCGGGCCGCGCATGTAGAGGTCGTGCAGGAACTGGAACAGCCGCTGGTTAAACGTCGGCACGAACAGGTTCGTCCCCCGCTGCTCCGGCGGCCACTCCAGCCGCAGGTACTTCACCACCCACACGGCCAGCACGTTCAGCCGAATCCAGTTCGCGGCCTGCTCCATAACGCCCGGCACTTCTTCCGGCGGCCGGTCCGGGACGAGCGGCAATCGTTGGCCGATCCGGCTCCGCAGGGCCTCCTTCGGGAACCCGCGGCGGAACTCGTCGAACCCGCTCGCTTGTTCCAGGTCGCACACCATGACGAAGTGCGCGTACCGCTGGCGGAACGTCGTGCGGGCGACGGCGAGGTCGGTGGCGAGGACGCTGAGGGCGGACCGGCAGAGTTCGTCCGTCTCGAGCGCCCCCCACGGGACGAGGACCATGACGCCGTTGAGCGGGCACCACGGCCGGCGGTCGCGGGCGATCAATCGGCACAGGTAGCCGAGCCGCCGCGGGCCGACGCTGAGGATTTCGTTCGACAGCGTCAGCCGCTTCACCCCGCCGCCGGCCTTCGTCGCCTGGATCATGTCGCCGAGTTCCCGCAGCCGGGCGTCCTCCTCGGCCGTCAGCGGCCGGTCGCTCTGGAGTTGCAGCAGCCGGTAGAACTCTTCCTGAATCTTCTCGTCCACGCCCTGCAGCGCCTGGCCCGGCGTGATCGTCGCGCCGGGGGCCGTGCCGTCGCCGGCCTCGAAACTTCCGGCCGCTTCGGGCGACGAGAGCGCGGTGCAGAACGTGCCCCACGTCGAGGCGTCCGAGCAGCAGACGAAGATCGCGTCCCGGCCGGCGAAGACGCGGATCGGCGAGGTCACCGCGAGCGGCGCGCGGACTTCGATCTTCTGGCCGGACGCGAGGAACAGGGCGTCGTCCCCGCCGGTCGGCTTGCCGATGACGAGGTACAGCGGGGCGTCGCCGAGCTGGATGCCGGTCTGCGCGAGCCGGCGGACGGCGTCGTCCCACGCCGCCTCGATGTCCGGGAACTCGGCCGCGTCGCCGCGGTTGAGCAGCCGCCACCAGAAGTACCCGAGCCAGCTGAGGACGTAGATCAGCCCGAAGACGAGCGGCAGGTACCACTGCTGGATGAACGTCGTGCCCTTCGTCTTCAGCAGGTCCTGGACGAACCGCTGCTTGTTGAGGTACCACAGCCCCCAGACGATGACGGCGACGAGGATGACGTGGACGAGGAACTTGACCCACTTCGGCCACGTGCGGAAGTCGGCCGCCTCCGCGAACATCGGCAGGACGAGGCCGACGAGGCCGCGGATCCACGTCACGAGGCTGGACAAGAAGTGAACGATTGTTTCCATCGTTGCCCGGAAGTGAGGGGTACTCGGTACTCGGTACTCGGTACTCGGTACCGTGTACCCGGCCCGCGGCCGGCGCGGGAAAGCAACGCTAGTCGGTTCGCGACAGGTACTGCGCCAGGATCGCCGCGCCGACGAACAGCCCGGCGGCCAGGACGAGCATCAGCACCCGGCCGGCACTGCGGAACCGGTCGCGGCCCCGAAGGGCCGGCACGTTCGTCTTCAGCCCGAGGTCGGCGGGCAGCCGGAACTCCTGTTGGTGCGCCGTGATGACCCGGCGGCGGACCCGCTCGACCCACTCCGGCGGGTTCACGATCCGCGGGTCGCCGCGGAACCCGAGCATGACGCACCACAAGTACGCCTCGACCGCCTCCGCGCCGGGCCGCTTCTCCGCCTGGTCCGCCTGCACCCAGAACCGCCACGCCCGCTCCTGCGCGCCGCCGTACAGTTCGGCCTCCAGTGACTTCTCCCGCCACCGCCGGGACCACTCGGCGTTCGCCGCCGACACGTCGCTGATGAAGATTTCGTCTAACCAACACGCCAGCGCGTACCGGACGCCGAAGAAGTCCCGGCTGTCCACCGGCACCGGCCGCGGCAGGTTGTCGCCGTAGTCCGGGTGGCCGCGGACCGCGCCGTCGGCCCACAGCATTTGCTTGAGTTTCGCGTTCTCGGCGTCGAGCAGGATGCTCTCGCCCTGGATGACCCGCTGCTTGAGCGACAGCCCGTAGGCGAACACTTCGAGGACGTGGCTGGTGAGGTCGTTGGCCATGCGCGGGGTCCGGCGTCAGCCTTTGGGGGGGATGATGTACAGGGTGAACCGCATGATCGGCGGCTGCTTGCCGGGCTGCCCGCGGAGCTGCACGTCCCGCTTCCCTTCCAGGTCGCCGCTCAACAGCCGCTCGTTCAGCCGGACCGCGACCTTGCGGGTCGTCTTCACGAACGGCCACTCGTCCGGGCTGCGCTCGATCGAGAAGTACGTGTCCTTCCGGGTGATCGGCAGCACCTTCGGCGGGTTCGGCTCGAACCGGAACACCATCCCCCGGTGGCCGAGCGAGTACACCTCCTCGACCCGGTTGCTGGACGCGATCTTCATGTTCATCTGCCCGCTCGTGAGCAGGGCGATGACCTCGGAACTCGACAGGTTGGACTCGACGCCGATGTACATCTGCCACCCGTCGGCCAGCCACGGCTCCTCCATGTCCACCTGCATCCGCAGGCCGTTCCCGGTGAACGGCCGCTGCTGGAACTTCCGGTCCGCGCCGATCATGTTCAGCAGGTGGTCGAGCAGCCGCTTCAGCTCGAAGAACCCGCGGCCGAGGTCGTCGTGGTCGTAGTCCACCAGTTCCGGGCAGGTCCGCTCGCTGCCGAAGATGGCGAGTTGGCCGACGAGCCGGCAGAGTTCGGTGAACGCGTGGATCGGATGAATGCCGTCGGTCCGGGCGAGCAGCCGGGTGACGGACGCGGCCTCGTTCAGGATGCGGACCTGCTCGAACATCATCCGGGCTTCGGGGTCCGTTTCCTGGAACGTGATGCTCCGGTCCCGGACCAGCCCGCCGAGGTCGCGGACCAGCGTGCCGATCTTGTAGTAGACCGGCTGGAGAATGTCGTTCCGCAGTTCCGGCCACGCCTCGCACGCCAGCACCGGCGGGATGAACGCCCGGTCGAGGATCGGGGCCGTGTCGCCTTGCAGGGACCGCGTCAGCCGGGCGATGGGGAGCGTCTCGTACCCGGCCGGGTCCTGGCCGGAGAGCAAGAGCGTGAGGTTCAGCCGGCGGTACTGGAGCGGCCGCTCGTTCTTGCCGTCGTTCTCGTCCGGGACGCGGGCGACCGTCTCGACGAGGAACCGCTTGTCCTCCTCGTTCGGCCCGCCGACGTTCACCCGGCCGACCTCGAGCGTCGGCACGGCGAGCATGACCTCGACGAGGTTCTGCTGCTCGAACGCGGCGTGCAGGTCGAGTTCGCGGAGGTTGCAGTCCTGGGGTACGCGGACGATGGTTCCGTCCCGCATCCGGGCCTGGAGGGCCGGGACGACGAACCGGTAGTTCTTGAGCGCGTTGCGGTCGATGTCGATGCGGCGGAGGCCCCAGTTGTACGGCGCGTCCCACCGGCTCGATTGGCGGGCGTAGTCGCTCCAGTACCGGTCGGCCGCCTGGAAGTGGTGCGGGCGAAGGAACATCCCTTCATGCCAGTACACTGGTAGCGTGCGCATGATTCGTCCCGTGGCCGCCCGGTGTCCCGACGGGGTGCTGCTTCCGTAGGTATACCCGACGCCGAACGGCGGGTGAAGGGGCGACGGGGCGACTTCCCGAACCGGCCGTCGGGCGGATTCCGGTTCGTATCATGGTAGCAATTGAGCCTACCGGGTCCGCCGGGCCGTACTCCCGCGAGGAGTCTACGGCCGGTCTCGGCCCGTGGATTGCGACGTTTTGCCCGCCCCATCACCGAGTTCGGACATGACCGAAGCCGACTGGTTCAAGTTCCACCGCCCGGACGAGATGCTGGACCACGCGGAGCCGCGGTTCACCCCCCGGCGGTGGCGGCTGCTGGCGGCGGCGTTCCTCCGCCGGCGGTGGGACCTCGTGCCGGAGGGGAAGCTGCGGGAGGCGGTCGAACACGTCGAACTTAACGCGGATGCCGTCTCTGCCGAGGACGCGGCCCGGTGGGCGCAGGCGATAGAAGACGCCCGCCCGGAGTTGGCGGACCGGGCCGTCGCCGAGACACAAGCGCTGGTCCGGGCGGCGACGATGGAAGACATCGACGAGCCGGTGCTGACGCGGCCGAACCAGATCGCCCCGGCGTTCCCGCTGTTCGTGGCGGCGAGCCGGTACGCCGAGCAGGCCGTCGCGTCGGCCGGACAGCCGGTGGAACTGGCGGTACAGGCGGTGCAGGCGCTGTTCGCCGAACCGGGCCGGGCGGCGGCGATGCGGGCGGCGAACCGGATCGAGGACGCGCTCCTGGCGCGGGCGGCGTCGGCGCGGGCCGTCTCGACGGCGCTGCGATTGAAGCAGCAGGCGGACGAACTGGCAGACGCGGCCGCGGCCGCGAAGAACAAGCGGCTGGAGCAGGCGAAGGCGGAGGAGATCGTCCGCCGGACGCAGGAGCAGGACGACAACCGCATCCAGGACGAGGACGCGGCCGACCGCGCCGTGCGGAAGGCGCTCGGCCGGTTCCTGCACGAGCTGGTCGGCAACCCGTTCGGCGACTACCAGTTCGACGACAAATGGCGGACGGAAACGGTCGTCGGCTTGGCCCGCGGCATCGAGGCCGACCGGGCGTTCGACCGGATGCCGATCCTGGCCGACGCGCTCTTGGACGCGGACTGCGACTCGGAGGCGGTGTTGCGTCACCTTCGGGGTACGGAGAAGCACACGACGGAGAAGGCCGTCCACGCCCGCGGGTGCTGGGTGCTCGACCGCATCCTGCGGCCGGACGACCCGCTGTTCGGCGGCAAGCCGGAGGCGAAACCGAAGCGGAAGAAGAAGGCGTGATTTGTAGGGTGGGCCGAGTCTTCGAGGCCCGGCCGTTTTTGGCTTTGTTCCCTCCCCCCTTGGGGGGGAGGGTTAGGGAGGGGGGTAAGCCTTTTCCTCCCGGCGAGGATTGCGTCGGAGGGAGGAAGCTCGGGGGGCGCCCCCCCCCCCCCCCCCCCCCCCCCCG